>DMAT01000273.1 GCA_003451635.1 Syntrophus sp. (in: bacteria)
CTGATAGGCGGGAAACTTGCATGCCAGGGCCCACCGGGGGCTCCGGGAGACGGCGCCGAGTTCGTCCTGAAGGGCCAGATCGTTGACCTTGATAACCATCCCGTCGATTTCATATGCCAGTTCTTCCCGGGCGGAAAAAAGTTCCCCGTAGCCCTTTACGCAGTCTTCGATTTGAGCGGCTATTCTGGCAAAAGGATGGACCTTGAAACCCCAGGATTTCAGAGCTGCGAGGACCTCCCAGTGTGTTTTCATTACCCTATCCGCCCCCAGGCCGATGGCATAGGCGAAAAAGTCCAGGGGTCTTTTGGCGGTGATGCGGGAATCGAGCTGGCGCAGCGATCCGGCGGCGGCGTTGCGGGGATTGGCGAAGAGCTGTTCCCCGGCTTCCAGGCGTCGTTCGTTGAGAACCCGGAAGGACGCTGTCGCGATGACGATTTCCCCCCGGATTTCCAGCCGCTCTGGAATCGGCATTTCTCCGTTCCCCCCCAGGGACAGGGGAATTGCGGCCACAGTCCGGATGTTCAGGGTGACGTCTTCTCCGTTAGTCCCGTCGCCTCTCGTCGCCCCCGTAGCCAGGACGCCATGGTCGTAAAGGAGATTGACGGCAACGCCGTCCAGTTTGGGCTCGATGACGTAGGCGATGGTCTCGGCGCTGCCGGGAAAGAGGCCGGAGGAACGCCCGAGAAAACGTTGAATCCTTTCGTCGAAGTCACGGATTTCTTCTTCCGTAAAGGCGTTGGCCAGGCTTAACATGGGGCTCGGATGAGGGAAGGGCTGAAATTTATCGAGGGGTGGGGCGCCGACGCGCTGGGTGGGGGAGTCGGGACTTACAAGCTCCGGGTGGCGTGCCTCCAATTGCCGGAGTTCCGTAAACAGGAGATCGTAGGCGGCGTCGGATATTTCCGGGTCGTCCAACTGGTAGTAGCGCCGGTTATGATAGACGATGAGATTTCTCAGTTCATCAATGCGAGTGGCGGCGACTTCAGGCCCCATACCTTGTCCGGTCAAGGTCATTTGCCATCTCTTTCGCTATCCGTCTTAACCAGTGTCAGGGAGGGCTTGCCCTTTTTGGGAGGCCTTACCTCCTGGGACGGCGGCGCATCATGCATTTTCTGGATCTGCTCGTTGAAGATGTGATTCTTCGCCCGGACGGCATTGATAATGAAAAACACGATGACCGCTCTCTCCCATTCTCTGGAGACTTCGAAGTGCTCCATTTTCCGTTTATACTTTTCCCACAGGGACGTCAGCGACGCCTCATCGAATCCGATAATCTTTTCCGCCATCTTTTCAAGGGTTTGATCGAGCATAAAAAACCTCGCAACAGGTGATGAATTGGACCTCATTCTACCGATCCCAGACGATAATGTCAACATACATATCCAAATAACACTTGTCTTTTTAGCGGCTATCATGATAATTTGCCCGCCATGAAAGCCATCGGCGCCCCCTGGAGAATGACCTACATTCGCGGAGAAAAATTAGATAACTGCGTCTTTTGCGCAGATACGGAAAACTGCACCTGCACCGATCTGCGGCTTTGGGAGGGTGAGAAATCCTTCATCATGATGAACCGGTACCCCTATACCACGGGACATCTCATGATTATTCCCTACCGGCATTGCAGTAAGATTGAAGATCTGGGACCGGAAGAAAAAGTTGAAATATTTGATTTTATCTCCCTGTCGGTCCAGGTTCTCAAGGAGAGTATTCATCCTGATGGTTTTAATATCGGGATGAATCTTGGTAAGGCGGCGGGGGCCGGCATCGAGGATCATTTGCATGTCCACGTTGTTCCCCGGTGGAACGGAGATACAAATTTTATGAGTGTTGTAGGTGATGTCCGGGTAATCCCAGAGGATGTTGTCAAGACATGGGAACAGTTGCTTCCCTATTTTCAGAAATACCGCCAGGAGGCATGAAATGAAAGTTGTCTATACCGTGATTGTCGTTATTCTCATCCTGTTTATAATCACGTTTTCCCTTGCCAATACCTTTCCCGTCCAATTGCGTTATCTGGACATCTTCAATGTCGTCCTGCCGGCGTATATGCTGATTTTCATCTGCTTTCTCATTGGGGTCGTCTTTACGGGATTCATGGGTATCGTGGAGCGCTTTCGTCTGAACAGGACTATTGCCCACCTGAACAAGACAATTCGGGAACTGAGACGGGAAATTCGTCCCAACGAGCCCCCGCCGATTATCGAGGATAAAGAAGGCGCCGGCCCAGCGTAAGGAGGGACAGATATTATTTATCCTTCTCACAATACTTCCCGAATTATCCGGGACAGGTCCTCCATTCGAAAAGGTTTCTGAATAAATGCCTTGATGCCCCTGGCCATGATGTCCTTGGCCAATCCGTTCAAGCTGTAGCCGCTGGAAAGGATCACCTTGACATCGGGCTTGATCGCCTTGATTCCGTCATAGGCTTCGCCGCCGTTCATTCCCGGCATGATCATGTCCATGATCACGAGATCGATGCGATCCCGATTTAGTCCGAAAATATCTATGGCCTCCTGTCCGGTGCGGGCGATCAGAACCTGATAACCAAGTTGTTCAAGCATTCCCTGGGTTACATCGATAATGATCTTTTCATCATCCACGAACAGGATGGTTTCCTGGCCTTTCATGACATCCTGGGCCGGCATATCCTTTAAGGCAACCTTCTGGTCGGAGGCGGGGAGGTAGATGTTGAAGGTTGTCCCATGTCCTTTCTCACTGTAGACATTAATGACGCCGCTGTGACCCTTGATGATGCCATAGGCGGAGGCGAGACCGAGGCCCGTTCCCCTTCCCATCTCCTTAGTGGTGAAAAAGGGGTCGAATATCCGCTGGCGGGTCTTTTCGTCCATTCCCACCCCCGTGTCGGTCACCGACACCTTGATGTAAACACCGGGTGTTGTGTCATAGGCCTTGACATAGTTGCTGTCGAGGATGACTTTACTCGTCTCAATGTACA
>DMAT01000055.1 GCA_003451635.1 Syntrophus sp. (in: bacteria)
ATCCTGATCACGGTACTGGGCTATAATCTTCTGGGAGAAGGCATCCGGGACGCCCTTGATCCACGGCTCCGCGGGGGCAGATACTATCTAATAAAAGAGGCCCCTGATACCAGGAGCCTCTTTTATTTAGAGCTAAAGATGGGAAGGTGCTTACTTCTTGTCAGCAGCCGGTGCCTTATCGTCGGCCTTCACGTCAGCCTTAGGTGCCTTCTTTGCCTTCTTTGCCTTCTTCTTGTCAGCCTTCTTCTTGTCAGCCTTTGCAGGTGCCTTCTCCTCGGCCTTTACGGGCTCAGCAGCGGGCTTTGCGGCCGGAGCCTGGGCGAATGCCAAACCGGACACGGAAAGTGCGAAAAGCATCGAAACGATGATCGAGAGCAGTTTCTTCATTTGTGGTGTCACCTCCTTCCATTTTTTGTTCTCTTACAAACAAGAAACATGCCATAAGTGATATTCTTGGAAAGACTAGTAATACCAGACTTTTGCATGGGAAGTGTTATAAAGGTTATTCTTTTATACCCCCTAATGATGGGGAGATATTCCCCTTTTTATGAGGAAATATTCCCGCCGACCGGGCACTCATGGCGGCGGAGAGTGCTTGTCTTTCAGGAAATTGTGCAACTTATCACGGAAAAAATAGGCGATAACGACGGAACCAACGCTGATCGCCCCGAGGGCCCAGAGCGCGCCGTGCTGATTGTACCGCAAACAGTTGCCGCTGACGGAAAGCATGGCTGTTCCCAAGAGGCGGCCGACAGTGGAAATGACAAGAAACAGCCGCGTCCGCATGTGGCTCAAACCCATGATATAGCAGAGGGCATCCTTGGGGAATCCGGGAATTAGAAACAGGATAAAGGTGACAAGGGTCCCCTTATGTTCCATGAAGTAGTCGTATTTATGAAGGATCGCCGGGCTGACGGCCTTTTCCACGAAAGACAGTCCGAGCCAGCGGGCCAGGGCGAAGGCGAGCCAGGAACCGATAGTAAGGCCGATGGTGGAATACAGCGTCCCCAGGACGGACCCGTAGATGTAACCACCGATGAATCCCGTCGCCTCGCCGGGAACGGGGGCAAAGAGCACCTGGAGGATCTGGAGGCCGATAAAGACCACCACCGACAGGGCTCCGAAGGAATTGATAAACTCGATGGCCTTCTTCCGGTCTGTGAAAAACTGGATAAGATCGTAATGGATAAATAGCCAGGTCCCGCCGCCAAAAAGAAGGACAAGACAGAGAATTTTTAGGATGGTGCTTCTTTTCATGGATCAAACTTCCCTTCCCATCGCCTGCGGCCCATCTGTGCGGATCAATAATCCCCGGCGGCGGGGGGATCATACGTAAGAAAGTCCATGATCGTCAAGGACAAAATCACATCAACAAATCCGGATAGTTGGTAAATACGCCGTCAACGCCCATATTCCGCATCCGTTGCAGATCTTCCCCGGTATTCACGGTATAGACAAAAAATTTCAGCCCCCGGTGATGGGCGTCGGCGACAAACCTCCTGCTGACGGTATTCATCCCGGCGTGAACAGCGTAAGCCCCCATTTTCTCAGCAAAACGGGCGGAGCGCCGAGGGACGCCGGAGACGAGGGCGCCGATCCTTATTTCCGGACGCATGTCCTTGAAGCGGAGCAATTCCTTATGGTTGAATGAGGAAACGATAAGCTGTTCCGCCGTCATCCGACGCTCTGTGATCACGGCGGCGATAAGGGCGGAGGCCGGGGCGGCGGTTCCCGGTCCTTTCAATTCTATATTGACCCCGGCGAGATCACTGACTAAATCAAAAACTTCTCTGAGCAGTGGAATCTTTTGCCCCTTTCCGGCGTCGAGGCTGCGGAGATAAGCAAGACCTCTGTCCATAACGAACCCCGTGCCGTTGGTGGTCCGCTCCAGGCGATCATCGTGGATGACCACCAGTTCTCCATCCACGGCATAGACATCCAATTCAATCCACCGCGCCCCCATCGCCAGAGCCAGCTCAAAGGCCAAGAGGGTATTTTCCGGTTCATAACCGCTCGCCCCGCGGTGGGCAAAAAAGATAAATTCGCGCATATAAAAAAGCAACCCTAAAGCGATTTCCTCCACACCGGCGAGAGGCTGCCGGGAAAAAAGAAATTGTCAATAGTTCCGAATTGATCCCCCGCCATTGCGGTGTAGAATCTCCAGGCTGTTTTCCGATAGCGGGGGTTGCTCGACCAGATTACTTCCGTGCAACCGGACGTTCTTGCCTTATGAAAGACCTCGGTAATCAGTACCCTGCCCAATCCCTGCCCGCGGTAATCGGGAGAAATGAAGGCCGTTAAGAGTCCCGCCGCCTTGGCGCTTGCAGAGGATCGGTAGGGGGAAAAACGCGCATCGAGGGAGCCGAAGCCCATCACGCCTGCGGGAGGACCTCCGGCTTGCTCTCGGGCCACAATATAGACGTCATCATGAGCATCCCCTAGGCTTACACGCATTCGCTCTTTGGTTCCCCGTACCTCTTCTTCCCTGACCTGACCCTGCTCAGACATCCACCATCTCAGGGTAGGATCAAGCAATTCAATATCAACTTCTTTCAAATTATCGACACTAAAGAGCTTCTCTGTGTTTTGGCGATCAGTCATAATTGACCTCAGTGTTAAGCGAAGGAGAGAAGGATCCGGGCGAGTTCTTCCGGGGCCGTCTGCATGGGGTGGTGGCCGGTTTTTATTTCATAAAAAGGCCATCCGGCGGCGCGGACCCGGGCGGCGGTTTGAATGATTCCCTGGTGCTGGGGACCGGCGTCTCCCTTGTCGGTGCAATAAATATAGGCACGGGGTATTCTCAGGGCGCGTGGATTGGCGAGGGTCAACGGTTCAAACATGGTCCGGGCGGGATGATCGGTGAAACGGGGATCCCCCTTTGGTTCCGGGGGCGGATAACGCCAACCGTCACCCTTGGTTTTGACATATTGAGAAAGTAATTCTGCAATATCTTGTCGATAAAGAGTTATCACGGCCTGGCC
>DMAT01000153.1 GCA_003451635.1 Syntrophus sp. (in: bacteria)
AGCCGCCGTGAGCCTCGGGATCACCTATGAAGCAATTCAGCCGCACTTAAGAATCCCCGAGGCAAAAGGCAGATCAATCATCGTCAGAAAGGGTATCTCGGGCCTCCTTACGCCCGGAGGCATTCAATCCCAGGCGTTCGTCCTTAACGATATTACGAATCAACTCATCTTTGAAAAAGAGCTATCCGACCGCATCCTCTTAAGCGATGTTTTCGGAGTGGCTGTTTTTGATCCGCAAGGATCTCTGGTCATCGCCAACAGGGATGTCCATGATTTTTGCCGGGCTAATGCAATTTCCCTTGACGGCCGCGATCGTTTCATGGAGGGACTGACACCTTTCATTATGGAAAAAGGAAACGAAGGCGCTCTTTTTGACGAATGGCTGCAAAGGACGCCCATAACGGTTTCATTGACGAAGCCGGACAAGCAGTATCTGAAAGTGGACATCTCGACTTTGCCCGTCGGTGAAAAGCAGTATTCCCTTTTCATCCTGACCAACATCACCAAGCTCAAGGAGGTGGAAATCCTGAAAGGTCAGATCGTTTCCATTGTCTCCCACGAATTGAAGACGCCCATGACCAATATCATGGGATTCAGTGAAATCCTTGTCGAGGAGCTTGAAGGCGAGATGAAGCACTTTGCCGGCATCATCCAGGAGGAATCGGTGCGATTGACAAAATTTGTCAACACCTTCCTCGACATCAACAGGATAGAGGAAGGGCGGCAACAGATCAAAATGGTCCCGGTTCTCCTTTCCGACCTCCTGGAGGAGGCGGCGTTGACACTCTCGCCCCTGGCGGAAAAGAAGGGAATAAAATTGCTTGTCCAAAAGGCAGTCCTGCCTGTTTCCGTGTCGGCGGATCGCGATCTGACCAAACAATGCATCATAAATCTGGCGGAAAATGCCATGAAGTACAGCCCTCCGAACCGGGAAGTGACGCTCCAGATCGAAGAAACCGCAGACACCGTCAGAGTCAATATCATCGATCAAGGCTACGGCATCAGGAATGAGGATCTCAATAATATTTTTGAGAAGTTTTTCCGGTCCAGTTCGGAGGAAACGGAAGACATCAAAGGCTCCGGCCTGGGACTGAGCTTTGTCAAAGAGGCCGTGGAGGCCCAGGGCGGCCGGATTGCCGTCACCAGCACCTATGGCCTACGCTCGACCTTTTCCCTCGTCTTCCCGAAAGCTGCCTGATGGGAGATGTAATTATTTGCGAATTGAAGGATATTATTATATAATCAACGGAAGTTTTGCTGTCCGAAGGAGGGGAGAATGAAAAAACATGTCTTAATCTTATGTGTATTGCTTATCGTGATTTCAACATCTGCGTTCGCCCAAATTTCTGATATAATAAACACCCGGAATGAGTTTGGCGGGGAAACGATGATGACCCCTTTTTCTGCAGATGATGAAGAATACAAGGACGGGGTGGCCAAGACAATACAATACTTCGACGGCAACTACAAGATCGTGAAAAGGGAAACCATCCGTACCGATGAGTACAACAAGAGCAGCGGGGTAGTTAAGAGCATATCTTACTTTGACAACAACGAGAAGGTTATTAAAGACGAATATTTCTATGATGATAACTATGCCCTGAAGAAGGGGATTGCAAAGGATATATTTTACTTTGACAAAAACGAGAAGAAAGTGAAAGCCGAGGCCTACGACATGAAGGGATCTTTGGTAAAAAGTAGCCAATAGCATGGTGTTGCTCGCTCATGGCTTTTCTTATGGGATGCCCAAACACACCTTTTTGTTCATTGGAATCTTGCCAAAGATATTTTCCCTGCCGCAAATGCATTTACGAATTACTTTTTTATGGCCCACAGAAAGCTCACAAAAGGGCTGGAATCGATTTATTTTTTAAGTGAGGCCAAACCGGATAGTTTCTTTTACGAAGATATTTGAAGGCCAGAAAGAGATTGACTCCGTCTTTCTATAAGTAGTCTGCGATGTGGAATTGAGGTATTGATTGCCAATCGAACTACACTAGCTGAAAATCGACAGGAAAATCTATATAAAACCAATCAAATTATTCCTGTACTTCCCTGATCACCTTGGCCAGATCTTTCATGTAGAGGGGCTTCATGATTAAGCGTCGGATACCGATACTCCTGGCCTTCGCTTCCGTGATCATCTCGCTAAAGCCCGTACATAGAATGATGGGGATATCTCCACGGATTTTAAGCATCTCTCCGGCGAGATCATCACCTCTCATATTGGGCATGGTCATATCGGTAATGACCAGGTCAAAATCACTTGGCCGGGTGCGAAACAGCTCCAGCGTTTCCACGCTGCTTCTCCGGGCAGTGACGTGGTATCCGAGGGATGACAGCATGGACTCAACAACCTCAACAATGGCCGCCTCATCATCCACAAGCAGAATCCGCTCGCTGCCGCCGACAATCTGTTCAGTCGCCTGCTGCTGCTCCACCTCTCCAGTGATGATCAGAGGCAGATATACGCTGACCGTCGTCCCTTTGCCCGATTCGCTGGCAATGTCGATTACGCCTTTATGATCCCTGACGATCCCGTACACCACGGAAAGGCCCAGACCGGTTCCCTCTCCAGGTCCTTTGGTTGTAAAGAACGGATCAAAGACACGGCCGATATTCGCCGCATCGATCCCATGTCCGCTGTCACGGACTGATAATTTGACATAATCGCCTGTGGATAGGTTGAGGGGATGGGGCATGTTCTCAGGCCCAATCTTTTCGTGATCGAGCCTGATTTCGAGAATGCCGCCCCGCTCGCGCATTGCGTGGAAGGCGTTGGTGCAAAGGTTCATCAACACCTGCTGAATCTGTGTCACATCGGCGAGGATCAAGGTCGAGGTGTCGGCAATAGCCTGGGTAATCTGGATGGTTGAAGGGAGGAGAGATTTGAGGAGTTTGATCTCTTCCTTGATAATCGGCGCAACGAGGACAGGTTTGCGTTCCTGCTCCTGATGGCGGCTGAAAATCAGGATCTGATTAATGATTTCTTTTGCCCGGTTGCTGACTTCAAGGGCCTGCTTAATGTAATGTTGCTGCTTGTCCGCCTTGTTTGTAATCTGAGACAGTTCCATGTACCCGACCATCGCGCTGAGCATATTGTTGAAATCGTGGGCAATACCTCCCGCAAGTGTTCCGATGGCCTCCAGTTTCTGAATTTGCTGGAGCGTTTTGTTCGCCCGCTTCAGATCCGAGGTGCGTTCCTCCACAAGGGACTCCAGGTGGTTCCGGTAATCATGAAGGGATTGCTCCGCATGCACTCGTTCCGTGATGTCAGTGATTAGAAAAATAATCGTGTCGGAATTGCCCTTAAAGGGTAGCCTTTTTATCGATAATATTCGATCTTCCCCTTGGCCAGGGATAATCTTATCTATAGTATCTATGTTGTCAGATTCGGACGTCATGAGCGATTCCACCTGAAGTCTCGCTTGTCCTTCAAACAAGGTCAGGAAAGGGACTGCCAGGAGCTGATCCTGGGGCTGCCCTAGAATTTTTATAGATGTGGGATTGGCGTAAACGATCCGTCCGCAATAGACCTCGATAATTCCCTCGGAAATGCTGTCCAGGATGGCTTGGAGATGACGTTTTTTTCCCAGCAGCTCGTTGGTCACACGCCGGGGAAACACCGTCTCCATGCCCATGATCTTCTGTCCCTGCGCACCGGGCCGACGGGTTTCCGCTTCTTCAATGGCCGCCAAGAAATGCTTTTCCGTCTCCTTGAAGGAACCTTTGGCGATTAACGCATCGGCGCCTATGCTGGATGGATCAAGGTTAAGTTCAGATGCTGCGGCGGACATAATCACCAGATAGGTGTCCTTCAGGTGTTCCATCCTGCGGATGATTTGACAAAGCTTGTCTCCGTTCAGGTTCGGAAGAAAAAAATCGCAGAAAATAATATCCGGCGTGTAGTCCGCCAGGGCCTTAAGTGCCGATATGGCGTTCAAGGCCGTAACAACTTCATGCCCCGCGTCACGCAACCTCTTTCCCATATATAAAACCAGGTGGTCATTATCATCAACGAAAAGTATCTTTTTCATCAGCTCATCATCTTTCCCGGCGGTGCCAAATAATTTCGATCATGTATTTGTTGGCCTCAGCCACTCATAAGAATTGGTTATTCACATCACATATTTTGGAGATAATATCAATAATTGCGTATTGAGGATGCAAAGTCTTGACATCCTATTTTACGTTCGCGTATATTACGGCGTATTTTAGTAAGATTTTCACAACGGGATGGGGAGATGAACAGAAATCCCACAAATATGCTTGATCATTTTCTTTCTCAGCTTGAAAGCGTCTTTTCCATCAGCTTTCACGATGCTCAGGAAATCATCAGCAATTTTCACAAGGAAATGCGCTGTGGACTGGCAGGGGAAAGAAGTTCTCTCAAAATGATCCCCTCCTTTGTCAACCGTCCAAAGGGAACAGAAAAAGGGAAATTCCTCGCCCTCGATCTTGGTGGAACGAACATCAGAGTCCTGGCAGTGGAGCTTGATGGAAACCGAAACGCCGCGCTTGCAGGGGTCAGCATATTTGTCATTCCCCAAGAGATGATGGTCGGGACTTGCGACAATCTATTTGATTTTATTGCTGATTGTGTTATGTCGTTTTTCAATGAAAATGATATCGGCATGCATCAGGGGTATAATCTTGCCTTTACCTTCTCTTTTCCCGTGGCACAAAGTTCTATTGCCTCTGGAAAACTCATGGGATGGACAAAAGGGTTTACCGCCGCCGGCGTTGAGGGCGAAGATGTTGTGGCGTTGCTCTCGGAAGCGTTGAAGCGCAAGG
>DMAT01000400.1 GCA_003451635.1 Syntrophus sp. (in: bacteria)
GGCGGCGTTGGGCAGGGCAAGAATGCTTGTCATTACGACGCCGGTACTCATCATTTCCCAGACCATTGTGGCCAAGGCAAAAAAACTGAATCCCGATATCCACATTATCGCCAGAGCCGAAGAGATTGAGGCCATGCATATTTTACATGATTTAGGCGTCTCGCTTGTCATACAGCCGGAGTTTGAAGCAAGCCTGGAATTTGCCCGCCAAGCACTGCTCCATCTCGGTATTCCGATTGATCAAATAGACCAATACACGGACGGAGTTCGCCGTGAGCTTTATCGGCCCCTCTATTCTTCGGCTGAGGCGGACATAGATTTGCAACCCCGTAATATTAACGAATTTCCCGAATAACCTTCCCGGTGCTCAAAAAAGATATTCCTCTGTTACCCTCAATATTGAGCATGACAGATTCAATCAATGGTTCACTTACAGGGACATCAGCTATCCACTCAACCAGAAAATTGGCCCCTGTACCACTTTGGTCCGCTTGGGGAATGAAGAAATTGGTGGCTCCCAAGGGGCCTAACGAACGTTCAGCAGCAAGAAACTCTTTTACCAGTTCGCCGTCGTTATTGAAATAGAGGACCTTCGTGATCTTGATCGGGTTTTTCATGTCCGTGTTATGTATCGCGATGAAAGCGCTCAAATCAAACTTCTTCGTCTTATCATCCGGGATATTGGAATAGATGGGGACATATAAAACCTGCCCTCTGACCTTGTTGGTTCCGGCGTCCGCCACCTTGAAAACCTCCGGGTTGAAGATTTTACCGGACTTCTGATCACCTAAGGGCGTTTCCTTGCTGGAACAGGCAGCTAATGTGATTATGATGAGAAGGATCAGTGCCAGTTTTGATAAGTTGCTCGATAGATTCATTAGATATTTCTCCTTACAAGGCGTTTCACAATAACGGGTGTCGTTCGTGACCCTTCATGGATGGGGGCATTTTCGTTTCAATTTTCTCAGATCATTCAAACTAATTCATCTTGAATGAGCGTTAAGAGCGATCAATTTGATTTTGTAGCAGAGTTCAACCCGAAATGCTTCACCAAAAAGACATAGCTGGTTATTTTGTGCACCTACTAAACGGAATCAGGGCGGCTAAAGTTTATTGATTACCGATGGAAACAAACGAACTCCAGCTTGGCCGGGGTCCACAAGCTGTATGCCGAAATATACTCTCGCCAATAATTTACCGTCAGATTCAGACCATAATTATTAGTTGAATTTAGTTGCTTGTAAAGATTAGCGTATTTCCCGAATAACTTTCCCTCTGCTCAGAAAGGATATTCCCCTATTGCCCTCAATATTGAGCATGACAGACTCAATCAATGGCTCGCTTACCGGGATATCGGCTATCCACTCAATCAGAAAATTGGCTCCCGTGCCGCTTTGGTCCGATTGCGGGATGTAGAAATTGGTGGCTCCTAAGGGACCTAATGATCTTTCCGCATCGATAAATTCTTTTACTAGTTCTCCGTCGTTATTGAAGAAGAGAACTTTTGTGATCTTGATCGGAGTTTTTAAGTCCGTATTATGTATCGCAATGAAGGCACTCAAATCAAACTGCTTATTATTCTTGTCAGGGATATTGGAATAGATGGGAACGTATAAAACTTGCCCGCGAACCTTGTTGCTCCCGGCATCAGCCACCTTGAAAACCTTGGGGTCGAAAGGCATATCAGACTTTTGATTGCCAGGGGGTGCTTCCTTGCTGGAACAGGCGGAGAAAGCCATGGCAATCAAAATAATGGCTGAAATAAACAAATTATTCGATCGGCTCACGGCAGAAACCTCCTCAAGTGTAAGCAGTAAGTTCTTAGAAAATGCAGAAGCATTTGTCAATGCAAATAAAAGATACCGTTGCATCATTATTGGGTTATTTTAGCATTCAAAAGTCTTCAGAAATTTTCGTTCCCCTTCGGCGGTGCCGATGAGGATCAACTCGGCATGCATTTTGATCGGCAACTGCGGATCGGGATTAATCGCCAGAATGTTTCCCGCCCGTATGGCAACGACAGAACAGTCCGTCACCTCACGGATACTCGATTGGGCGAGGCTCCTACCCACAAGCGATTCTGGAGCCTTCATGCGAAAGATGTTGAGACCCTCGGCCAGCATCCGCATATCTTCATTCTTGAGAAAGTTGAAGATCGCATTGGCGCCCAAGGAGGCAAAGGACATGACGAAGTCGGCGCCAGCCCGGTGGAGGGTGGAGACATTTCGTTCCAAGTTTGACCGGCTGAGGATCTGCATGTCCGAACGCAGGCTTCGCAGGTATTTAGTCAGGTAGATGTTTGTGGCGTCGTCATGGGTGGTGATCACGGCCGCGGGAGCCTTCTCAATAAAAGCCCTTTGCAGCGTACGGATGTCAGCGGCATCGCCAATGACGTAATGCTGTTCTTCCTGCAGCCGCTTTGGGTTCTTTTCTATGACCAGATATGGTATTCCTCGCTCCTTGAACTGCTCGACGATGGTGTCCCCTACCCGCCCGCTTCCAACGATAAGCACCGGTTCCCCCGTAAGTTTACAGATATGGTAGAACGAGTATACCTCGTCATAGGCCGCCAGGTTTTCCTCGGATCCCGCTAACACGAGGACACTGTTGTGCTGAATTATGCTGTCAGCATCGGGAACCATAAATTTACCCCGCTCCCAAAGCCCCACTACGTTAATGCCTATATGTTCCCTAAGTTTACTCTCGGCCAGTCTTTTCCCCACCAGAGGCGTACCCATGGCAGGAAATTCGGCAATGATCAGCTCGTCAAAACGGCTGATGATGTTGGCCCCACATTCACCGCCGATGGTCCAGGCAGCAAGGGATCGTCCCAAGATGGTATAGAGCTGAAGCACTTTCGTGCTGCCTGCCAACTTCAGGATATCCTCGGAATAGGGTGAATCGGCGGTGGTGATAATGGGGACATGCTCGCTCAGCTCCCGGACAGTGAAGGTAATATTTGTATTGATTTCGTCCCGATCGGTGG
>DMAT01000212.1 GCA_003451635.1 Syntrophus sp. (in: bacteria)
GATTCGACCAGATACCCTTCGTCCTCAAATTCCTCGCGATAAAGCAGCTGGATCGCCTCTTCGTCATCAACCAGCAGTATCCGTTTCTTATCCACGAATTTCTCCTACAGTTGCACCTCCCGGAGATACCCGCAGGTTTCCTCCGGGGGCATGGGATTAATGTAGAAACCGGTACCCCATTCAAATCCGGCAATGGATGTCAGCTTGGGAACGATCTCGAAATGCCAGTGATAGTGTTTTATGCTTTCTGTACGCAAGGGCTGGGTATGGAGCACAAAATTGTACGGCACCCCGGGGATACAGGCGTCAAGACGGCGCAAGGTCTCAGAGAATATCTCAGCCAATGCATTGATCTCATGATCGTGAATCGCATGGAATCCGGATTGATGATGCTTCGGCAGCACCCACATCTCAAAGGGCGTCCGTGGTGCAAAAGGGGCTATGGTAATAAAAGTATCATTCTGACAGACCACCCTGACCTTTTGCTGAATCTCCTGTCGGATGATATCACAAAAAAGACACCGTTCCTTATAGCGGTAATACTCTTCGGCCCCTTGCAGCTCTGAGACAATCATCCGTGGCAGAATCGGCAGGGCAACAAGCTGTGAGTGCGAATGCTCCAGTGATGCCCCGGCGGCGCGGCCATAATTTTTAAAGACAAGAACGTAATGAAAACGAGGATCACGCTCCAGATCCTTAATCCTGGCCCGAAAGGCCTGAAAAACCAGGGCCATATGATCAGTCGGCAGCATGGCAAAGACATCCTCATGACGAGGACTCTCAATCACCACTTCATGGGCGCCGATGCCGTTCATCTTATCATAGAGCCCTTCTCCCTGCCGATCGATATCGCCCTCAATAACCAAGGCCGGATATTTATTGGGAACCACCCGAACCTGCCACCCGGGAGTATTGCCAGGAGCCCCGTGGGGACGGCCATACACAAGTACCTCAGAAGGCGTTGTATTTTCATTCCCCGGACAGAGGGGACAAAATCCGCCAGTGGCAGGAGTCTTGGCGACAATAAAATCAGTTGGCCGCTTGGCGCGTTCCTGGGCAATGATAATCCAACGTCCCAGAACAGGATCTTTCCGCAATTCAGGCATGGTTATTCTACTCCATGTCCTTTTTCATTTTTTTCCTGCAGGGTCTTACAATCGATACAAAGCGCTGTTACTGGACGGGCCTCAAGGCGTTTTAAGCCAATTTCACAGCCGCAGCCTTCACATTCGCCAAAGCTGCCATCATTGATTCGCTCAAGGGCGGCCTCAATCTTTGGCAGCAACTTACGTTCACGCTCGCGAATACGAAGCTCAAAATTCCGGTCAGTCTCCGCCGTTGCCCGATCATTTGGATCTGGAATATTTCCACTCCGATCATTTAATTCCGTCAACATCCGTTCCGCTTCATCCTGGATCTCTTTCCGCTTATCCTCAAGCAACTTCCTGAATCTATCCAGCTCACTCTGTTCCATACCATCACCCCCTAAATCATCAGGAAACCTGACAATACTTATCAGGTTTCGTACGTTTCAAAAAAGAAATATCATTCTGGACGAACAAAAGTTCCGCTTTTACCACCCGTTTTTTTCAACAGACAAATATTGTTGATCACCATCGCCTTGTCAACTGCTTTACACATATCATAAATAGTCAATGCCGCCACCGAGACTGCAGTCAGCGCTTCCATCTCTACGCCTGTCTTGCCGCAGATACCCACTGTTGCCAAAATCTCAACGGAACAATCCTGATCATGCAGGGTAAAATCGATATTAACCTTGGAGATCATCAAGGGATGCGTCAGAGGAATGAGTTCATCAACTTTTTTGGCACCCAGGATTCCTGCCACCCGCGCGACCCCAAGAACATCTCCTTTGGCCATGGTGCCGCTTTTCACCAGGCTGTAAGCCTGCGCTGACATACGGACCGTTCCTGTGGCTAAGGCCTCTCTGGTGGATTCGTTCTTGCCGCTGATATCAACCATTTGCGCATTCCCTTCTGCGTCAAAATGGCTAAACTCCGGTTGTTTTTCTCCCTGACTCATCAGCAATCACTCTTCCTCTTTCTCTTTTGATTTTTTCCCAAGGACTTCACTAAAAAGACGACTGAAGAAACCCTCCTGCTCTTTATGGTGCCCGTGCTCCCTGCACAGATCATCGAATTTCTGCAGAAGCTCCTTTTGTTTGTCGCATAAGTTGACTGGCGTCTGCACCTGAAGTTCCACCACCATATCCCCTCGACCACTTCCACGCAAACTTGGCACGCCTTCGTTCTTCAGGGTGAAGTGTGCGCCGGACTGACTCCCGGCAGGAATCTTCAAGTTCTTTTTGCCATGAATGGTGGGAACCTCGACTTTACAGCCCAAGGCGGCCTGAACCATCGATACCGGGAAATGACAATAGATGGTATTCTCTTCCCGCTTAAAGAACTCATGATCTTCCACAGGGATAACCACATAGAGGTCACCGGTCGACCCGCCACGCCGTCCGCCCTCTCCTTCTCCGCGTAGACGCATCCGGGCGCCATGATCAACTCCGGCAGGAATCTTGATGGAGACCTTCTTGGTCTTATTCACCAATCCGGCGCCGTTGCAGTCGGTGCAGGGTTCCTTGACAATCTCTCCTTCACCATGACATTGCGGGCAGGCAGAGCTCACCTGAAAAAAGCCCTGAGAACGAACTACCTGGCCACGACCATGACACAGGGGACACGTTTCCCGTTTGTGCCCTGGACGGCAGCCTGAACCTTCACAAGTCCAGCAGGTATCACGCCGGGTCAGCTCAACTTCTTTGGCCGTGCCATGCACGGCCTCCATGAACGAAATAGTTATATCATAGCGCAGATCATTTCCCGGAACCGGCCCGTTACGGCGGCTTGCAGCACCCTCACGCCTTCCGAAAAGATCTCCGAACAAATCACCAAAGCCGGAAAAGATGTCCTCAAAATTTCCCGGACCCTGATATCCGCTGTTCTTCAGCCCTTCATGTCCATAGGTATCGTAGATTTTTCGTTTCTGAACATCACTGAGAACCTCGTACGCCTCAGCGCACTCCTTAAAACGGGATTCCGCCGCTGGATCATCTGGATTCCGATCCGGATGA
>DMAT01000099.1 GCA_003451635.1 Syntrophus sp. (in: bacteria)
CTTTACGACAGGGTGATATGAGCCTTTCCCTGCCCACATTATCCGTAGTGAATGTCTTTGCCTAGTCTTTTTTAGTAGAGCAAAATCGGTTTTTATTCAACAAATTATATTATGTGGAGGTCATATCAGCAGGCAGAAAAAAAGGCAGGGTTTCAGCCTGCCTTTTCGAACATCCCGTCTTTAAGCATCCAAAGCTGCTTTTAGACGGGTGATGAGGTCTTTCATGAATGTTTCCCTTTGCTTCAACGCCCGCCTGAATTCACGGTCATCCGTATTGACGACCTCGATTCGCAAAGACGGGTAGTATCTCTCGAGGATCTCCAGAAGATGTCGCTCTTCTTCTCTGGTCAGTTCAAGTGTTGACATGGCTTTCCTCCTTTCCTGATTTATACTCTGAAGGCCACACCACAACTTACTTCATCAGCCTCTCCTTCGTATCGCCGACTGGGTAAACCGGGAAGATTTCGAAGTACAATACATCGATCCAGGCCGCCCGGGCGGCGATGAGGCCCTTGGCGTCTGATTTGACAACATAGATTGTCCGACATCCCTGGAGGTCGTAAAACTCGGAGATGACTTGTACATCTTCCGGCCATTCCCATGTTGCCCTTCTGGTTCTCACTTCTCTTTCGTCTTTAGGGTCCCAGGTACAGATCATCATGAAATACATCATGCTCACCTCCTTGCGGGTTTTAAGGATTTGACTTGCCCCGGCCGCAATGATCATTTTTGTCCCCCGGAGGAACGAGGTCCCCCGGAGGCCTTATATGGGCACCTTAAGAGGATGTTTCAGCATAGTTCAGGCTCGCGTATCAGGTTAAGGGTTGTTTGATTTGGTTTACAGGATGACATAAGATTGGAACACACTGCTTAGTTCATAATATAGGACCTTTTACGGCGATGTCAACTAATCGACTTAAATTGGAGATTTCCATTTATTGACCATAACAATTGAGACGAAAGTATCGTAAAGGGTTTGACAGGTTATGTTTTGATTGTATAATGACTCTATGGTCTCCCTTGATTACTATCATCATTACCCCGCCCAGTACGAAGAATGGCTCACCGTAGGTAAGGAGCGTGTTTTTCTCCGCCCCGTCAAGCCGACCGATGGTCCCCTGATTCTCGATATTTTCAGCAGATTGTCGCCGCAGTCGATATTCTATCGATTTCTTAGCCATGTGGAGAAGTTAAGGCCGGAGCAGGTGTATCACCTGGTTCATATTGATTACGTCACGGAGTTCGCCCTGGCGGCGGTGATCGAGGAGGGAGGGGAGGAGCGAATCGTTGGCGTATGCCGGGCGATTGCCTCAGCGGACCAGAGCCGGGCGGAGCTGACGATTGTGCTCCGTGACGATTGGCAGGGCAGGGGGATCGGCAAGATCATGGTGAAAAAGGTCGTGATGGTGATGCATCGATACGGCATCTCCCGGATCGAAATCATGCTTGATTCCCGGAACGACAAGATGAAAAAACTTTTCATGTCCCTTGGTTATCCCTATATCTACGAAGAATCCATCCTGGATATCTGCGACCGGATGGAGATCGAAATATGGCCGGAAAAGGAAGGTGTTATATGGCAATAAAAATTATCGACGCCCACATGCATTGCGGTGTTCAGAATGTGGACCAGCCCCTAAGCATGATCAAAGGCTATCTCGACCAGGGGGGTATTGAAGGGGCCTGCTTATACGCCCCCGTGGAAGACATCTACGACCGCTACAACTATCAGTTTCAGGACACCACCCTCTGGGTCGCCTGCCGGCAGCGGGCGAACCGGTACCTCCTCGATATTCAGCATGTAGAAGAAAATATTTTTGCCTACTATTTTGTCTGGAACGATTTCCGGAAGGAGGAGCTGAAAAAGGGATACCAGGGGGTCAAGTGGCATCGTCACGATTCAGAGCCGGAGTACCATTATGACGATCCGCGCTGCGAATCATTTCTGAAGGAGGTTTATCGGCTGCAACTGCCCATTGTCCTTGAAGAATCCTATGGGAACACCCTCTCCCTGATTCAGAGAATCGACGGGCAGACCCCGGTGATTATTCCCCACCTAGGGGCCTTGAATGGCGGCTTTTACGCCCTTTTTCATTCCGGGGTATGGGAGAAGGATAATGTCTACGCCGATACCGCCCTGGCCACAAGGGGGGAAATGACCATGTTCCTCGATAAATACGGCGTTGACAAGCTTATTTTCGGCAGCGATTTTCCCTTCGGCATTCCCTACAGCGAGCTGCGCAAGGTCCGGGACCTGAACCTTACTGACGAGGACTTCGCAAAGGTTGTCAGCGGCAACATAACTAAGCTGATTAATCCTCCCCCGCTTTGACGGCTTCGTAACTCATTTTTTGAGTCTTCACCAGCCACTGTCCGTGGTATTCCTAGGTGACTATTCGCTGCTGCTCTCAAGCTTTGCGTAATGACGGTGCGCCCGGTCAATGAGGGAGATGAAGGTTTCGGGGTTTTTCTTTGCCTCTTCATATTCTTCCGGCGAAACAAGTTCCTTATACTCGGAATAGAAATCGTCGATCATGTCATCTAATTCCGCCAGGGCGACGACAGCGGCGGCGGTATCTNNATCGCTCCCCGCCAGTGAACTGATGGTAAAGCAGGCACAGATGCGGTTGAAAGCCAGGGATTCCAGTTTGTTCATATTGCAACCTCTCGGAACAAGTTATCAAATTATGTGACGAATTACCGAATCGTGGCCAAACTGCGGCAAACGAAAAGGGGGTCAACCCATATCTGAGCTAACCCCCCCCGCTTATTTATGGTGCCGAAGGCCGGACTTGAACCGGCACGAGCATAGCCCACTACCCCCTCAAGATAGCGTGTCTACCAAGTTCCACCACTTCGGCATATATTGGCAAGATCAGTGTTCCACTCCCTACATGCTCAAGAGGCTTTTGTCAATACGAAAAGCGGCCTCAATCGGCAGGGGATTCTACTTTGCAGCAGGTTGCGGGGCTGCGGTTAGGGGCTGGGCAGCCGCTTGTGGAGCCTTCTGGGCGGGAGGAGAACCCGCCGTCTTGGCGGCTGCCGGCCCTTGTCCTGCCGGAACCGGTACGGCTGCGAATGGCTGCTGTACCCCCGGAACCTGTGGAAGAGCAGGTTGTGAAGTCGGCGCCGCGGGCAGCTGTCTTTCTGCAACAGGTCGTCCCGTCGCCTTCATCAGGTTACTTCCCTTTTGCCCGGCCATATAGGAGAGGACAAGCGAAGTCAGCATGAAGAAGACGGCGACGCCGGTGGTCACTTTACCAAGGAAGGTGCCCGGCCCGCTGCTTCCGAAGATGGTCTGGCTTGAGCCGCCGAAGACCGCCCCCATATTTGCCCCCTTGCCGGCCTGTAGCAGGACGACGAGGATGAGGGCAATGCAGACGGTAACATGTAAAAAAATAATCAGGGTATGCATGTTTTTCTAAACCTCTTTGTATTTAACGATCTCTGAAAAGGACTCAATGTCAAGACTGGCCCCACCTACGAGGGCGCCGTTTATATCCTTTTCCGACATGAGCTTGCCAATATTCCCGAAATTTACGCTCCCACCATATATTATCCGAAGTCTTCCGGCAAGCTCTTTCCCGTAAGCATTATTCATAGTACTGCGAATAAAGGCATGCACCTCCTGGGCCTGTTCCGGCGTGGCCGTTTTTCCCGTACCGATGGCCCAGACGGGCTCATACG
>DMAT01000057.1 GCA_003451635.1 Syntrophus sp. (in: bacteria)
CCTTACCGTTTCCGAAGGAAACAGCATCGAGGCTATTGATGAGGCCCTGGAATCAGCCCGGAGGGAAACGAATCGGCCCACGCTGATCAAGGTGAAGACCTGCATCGGCTTCGGAGCCCCGACCAAGGAAGGAACCGCCGCCTGCCATGGCTCACCTCTTGGTCAGGAGGAATTAAACTCCGCCAAGGAACGGCTCGGCTGGCCGATTGAACCGTCATTTTACATTCCTGAAGACGTCCTTTCCCATTACCGACAGTCCCTGGAGACGGGCAAGGCCCGGGAAGAGTCCTGGCAATCCGTCTTCGACCTTTATATGCAGGCCTTTCCGGAGCCGGCCCGGGAATTTCAGCGGGTTATGACGGGGGAACTTCCTGTGGATTGGAAAACGGCGCTCCCCGATTTTGGGAAGGATACGAAGGAAGTGTCAACCCGCAAGGCATCGGAGACGATTATGCAATCTCTGGCCTCAATCGTCCCGGAACTCATGGGGGGATCGGCGGATCTTAATCCTTCCTGCCTGACCTGGCTGAAGGGGAAAGGAGACTTTCAGAACCCAAGTAACCCCGATGACGGAACACCGGGCGCTGTGGGCGGCGGATGGAACTACGGCGGCCGGAATATCCACTTCGGCGTCCGGGAACATGCCATGGGCGCCATTGCCGGCGGCATGGCCCTCCACGGGGGGTTCATTCCCTATACGGCCACCTTCTTCACCTTCGCCGATTACATGCGGCCGCCGATCCGGCTGGCCGCCCTGATGGGCCTCCGGGTCATCTACGTTTTTACCCATGACAGTATCGCCGTCGGTGAAGACGGCCCCACCCATCAGCCTATCGAGCAGCTTATGAATCTCCGCTCCGTTCCGAATCTCAGCGTCATCCGTCCCTGCGACGCCGCAGAAACTATCCAGGCATGGCAAGCGGCCATTGCCAATCGTCGGGGCCCAACGGCCCTCGTCCTGACCCGCCAAAATGTCCCAAACCCGAATCGTCAGGATCTGGCGGCCGCCACGGGACTTCAAAAGGGCGGATACATTCTTTGGGACTCCTCCCAGGTCAGGCCGGATGTAATTTTTATCGCCACGGGATCGGAAGTTCATCTCGCCCTGGCAGCGGCGCGGAAACTCACCGGGGAAGCCATTCGGGTCCGCGTCGTTTCCATTCCCTCCTGGGACATCTTCGACGCCCAACCTGCGGAATATCGGGACCGCGTCCTCCCGCCGGCGGTAAAGGCGAGAGTCGCCGTGGAGGCGGGGGCAAAGCTGGGCTGGGAGCATTATGTGGGACTCGAAGGGGCAATTGTAGGCATGGATCGCTTCGGCGCCAGCGCCCCTGCAAACGTGCTATACGAGAAGTTCGGTCTTACGGTGGATCAGATTGCCGACACGGCAAGATCACTCTTCAGAAAATGAAAAACATAAGATACCTAAGTCTGTTACCTGTTTTTTTGATTGTCCTGATGATGTTTGGCGGTTGTTCCGGGGGAAACCGGGACGTCCCCGCTGCGAAGGAAATCAAGTTCGGCATGCTGCCACTGATTCATGCCCTGCCCATCTTTGCCGCCCAGGAGCAGGGATATTTCACCGCCGCAGGGCTGAAAGTGGAACTTATCTCCTTCAATTCAGCCATGGAAAAGGACGTGGCCATGTCGGCCCGCCAGCTTGCCGGATATTTCGGGGACATCATGACCCCCATGGTCCTCAGGTCCAATGACGTCCCGGTGAAGATGGTCGCCACGGTTTTCAATACGACTGCATCCCGGCGCATGTTCGCTCTCCTGGCGGCTCCGAACCGACCGACCGAATCCCTCAGCCAAGTGGCGAAGGAAGGCATTGCCATCGGTTCCAATACCATCGTCGAATACCTGGCAGTGAAAATGCTTGAAAAACAAGGCATTTCTTCACAGCAGGTCCGTTTTATCGAAGCAAAGAATATCCCTATCCGCCTGCAGATGCTCATGGAGGGTCAGACCCCCGCCGCCGTCCTTCCCGAACCACTGGTCACCTTCGCCGAAAAGAAAGGGGCCCGCGTCCTCGTTGACGACGCCGGCATGGGGATCTCGGATACGGTCCTTGTTTTCACCGACGACTTTCTCAAACAGCATCCCCAAGAGGTTCGCGCCTTTCTCAAAGCCGTCGGCAAGGGGGCTGATTACCTGAATAATCACCCCGAAGAGGCCAGAATCATTGCCAATAAACACTGTCGAATCCCGGAGGGGCTCGCCAAGACCCTTACCCTGCCCTCCTATCCCGCTCTCAGTTTGCCGAACCGTTCGCAACTCGCGGACATCTATGGATGGTTAAGAAAAAAGGGGATCATTACGCGGGATATGGCCATTACCGAGATGGTTGCCGATGGCTTCCTCCCCTGACCTGCTGGCCGTTACCGGACTGGGTAAAACCTTCGGCCCCGGCACTCACCAGAAAGAGGTCCTCCGGGACGTCCATTTTCATGTCGGTTACAATGACTCCCTAGCCATTGTCGGGCCCTCGGGGTGCGGCAAGACAACCTTGCTCCTCATGGCTGCGGGACTGCTCCCGCCTACGACCGGGGAAATCCATCTGGAAGGCGAATCAATCCGGGGACCTTCCCGAAAAATGGCCGTGGTATTCCAGGCCTATGGTCTCTTCCCGTGGAAACGGGTCGCCGAAAATATCCTCCTGGGCGCCCAGTTCCAGAAACTCCACGTTTCCGAGGAAGCGCTGACAGCCATAAAAAGGGAGCTGGATATTGAAAACCTCGACCATCTCTATCCCCATCAACTCAGCGGCGGTCAGCGCCAGCGGGTGGCCCTGGCCCGGGCCATGCTGCTCCGTCCCAGCCTGCTCCTTCTCGACGAGCCCTTCGCCGCCCTGGATCTGATCACCCGGGAACACCTGCAGGAGCACTTGCTGATCCTGTTCAAAAAGCGGAAATTCAGCTTCGTTATTGTCACCCACAATATCGAGGAGGCGGTCTTTCTGGGACGACGCATCGTGATTATGGATCCCGAGACCCACGGCATTGGCGAGATCATCGACAATCCCAATGCGGGAACGACGGGATTCCGGACCGCACCGGATTACTTTTCCAAAAACATGACCCTGAGACACCTGATCGAGCATCCCCATGAAAAACAGCCGCTGGCTTGACTACGCCCTGACGATAATTGTTCTTACCATCCTCTGGTATGGGGCGTCCCTGCTTTTGGGCTCCCAGCTCCTGCCGGACCCCCTGAGCGTCCTCGGGCGGCTCCTCCATGCAGTCAGGGAGGAGATATTCTGGGAACACACGGCCGTCAGCGCCTGGCGCCTGGCCGCCGCCCTGGCCATCGCCTTCATGACCGCCGTCCCCTTCGGCCTTGTTTTGGGGAGCAACGAGCGCCTCGACCGGATCTTCGCCCCCCTTATCTATCTCAGCTATCCCATCCCGAAGATCGTCCTTTTGCCCATTATCCTCATGCTCTTCGGCCTCGGCGATCTGGGCAAGATCATCCTGATTTCCCTGATCATCTTCTTCCAGCTCCTCATCACCACCCGGGACGCCGTTCGCTCCCTCGATCGGGAGGTGGTTTACGCCCTTCAGTCTTTGGGGGCGAACCGCTGGCATTTCTACCGTCATGTCGTCTGGCCCGTGGCCCTGCCCGGCATCTTCACGTCCCTGCGCATCAGTACCGGCACCGCCGTGGCCGTGTTGTTCTTTGTCGAGTCCATCAGCACCAGCCGCGGTCTGGGATTATATCTCATCGACGCCTGGGGAAGGGCCGATTACACCACCATGTTCGTCGGCATCATTGCCCTGTCCGCCATCGGCATCGTCCTTTACGAGGCCTTCGATGTGATGGAACGAAGGCTTTGTGCGTGGAAGAACCTGTAATGAATAGAGAGATTGTTAAAGCCTGGATACAGGCCAGCCGGCCGCCCTTCTATATTGCCACCCTTATTCCCCTGACCCTCGGCTGGGTCGTTGCCGGTCAAACAGGCCCCTGGCATCCCTGGCGTTTCATCCTGATCAATATTGCCGCCTTTATGGTTCACCTGGCCACCAATCTGGCCAATGATTACTTCGATCATCTCCAGGGAACCGACGCCGGCGCATCCATCGGCGGCTCCCGGGTCATTCAGGAACATAAGATCTCCCCGGAAACGCTCAAAAGGGTAATAATCCTCCTCTACGCCGGGGCCTTCCTCGTCGCCTGCTACATGATGAAGGCCTATCAGGTATGGGGACTCGCGCCAATCCTGCTTTTTTCCTTCCTCAGCAGCCTCTTTTATGTAGCTCCGCCCATCCGTTACGGCTATCACGGCCTCGGGGAGGTCTTCGTCGGCCTTAATATGGGTCCGATCATGGTCGTGGGAACCTATTGGGTCATTGCCGGCCGGCCTGACTGGAGCCCCCTTTATCTCTCCCTCCCCATCGGGCTGATGGTCGCCTCCATCCTTTACTATCAGAGCATTCCCGACATCGATACGGACAGATCCGCAGGCAAACGGACCCTCGCCGTCCGCCTGGGAAAGGGAAAAGCCATTACCGGCTTTTTTCGCCTCTGGCTGGCCATTTATGTCAGCATCATCGCCCTTGCCCTTACCGGCTACCTTCACAAATTCGCCTTTTTGAGTCTTCTCTCCCTTCCCATCCTCTTCAAGGTGATCCGCCTCGCCCGCCGGACCAGCGACATCGTAGAGCTTGACAGTCACGGGAAATACGTCCGCATCCTCTACTTTTTTAACGGCGCCGTCATCATCATCGCCGCCCGTCTTCTCTTTCTCCCTTGACAGCAAGGCAAAGATCCAATATGTGTCCACGATCAAGCAAGTCCTCATTCGTAGGCTACCTCAGGGCGCCTCTTGACAGCGAATGGGGCTTTGTTGTTTTGTTCCGGACGTGATGGCAAAAGGAAATCCCCGTGGCAACAATTCAAAAAAAGGCTTATCCCTCCATAACCCAGGCATCAAAGAAACAGCACACCGAGATGGTGCGGGATATCTTCGCAACCATCCCGGAAGGATATGACCTCCTAAACCGTATCCTGAGCCTGAGGCGGGATGTTGCCTGGCGGCGGTTTGCCGTCCGCAGAATGAGGTTCGTAAAGACCAATCGGTTGCTTGATCTCGCCACCGGGACGGCGGACCTGGCAATGGAGGCCGTATTGGCCTATCCGAAAATTAACGTCGTTGCTATTGATTTCGTTCAGGAAATGATTGTGCGGGGACAGCGGAAAATCGAGAAGCAGGGCCTATCGAAAAGAATCCAGCTCCTCCAGGCAGACGCCCTGGCCCTGCCGATTGCCGACAGCGCCTTTGACGTCGCCTCTATCGCCTTTGGCATCCGGAACATCCCCGAACGCCTCAAAGCACTTAAGGAAATGACCAGGATTGTCGTACCGGGGGGCCAGGTCATGGTCCTCGAAATGCATCTACCGGGCAATAAATATGTACGAAAGGTTTACCGCTCCTATCTGAATCATTTTCTTCCCCGCATTGCCGGCTACTTCACGAAAAACCGGGCCGCCTACAGCTACCTTTCCGATTCCATTACCCATTTTCCCAGGCCAGCCGTTTTCGCCGGTCTCATGGGCGAAGCAGGTCTCCATAAAATCGAGCAATTCCCCCTGACCCTCGGAACCACCTACCTCCACATCGGATACAAGGCATGATCAGATCACGATAAAAAACCCCGGTTTTATTTCCAACCAGATTCACGGTCGCACGCAGCCCTTTCAATCGGGTGCGTCTTCTCCCACTGTGTCACTGACTTCGTCTCGTTTTTTTCCATCTTATTGGCCATGCAGGTACAGTACTTAATGACAACATCCGTCGCGACTTCGGCGGTGGCGTTGTCTTGCAGACACCTCGCAATCCATCTCAGTTCGTTGGCGTCGGCATGAGCGGTGCTGCTCATCATAAGAGATCCAAGGAGAACCAATACAACTGCCGCAAGTTTCATAATTTGCCTCCAATGTTTTTTAGATCGCCCTCGTATCACAATTATGGATTAAAAGAACATCATTAATTACGAATTGCAGCAGACCTGGTCGGCAGTATTTACTTCCCTCCTGCACGCCGCTCTGCTGGCCCCCTGTCATCTTGATGCCATCAACTCCGAGACGGCCTGGCCTGTGTTGTCTTCCCCTATTTTCCAAGGGGCCGGTCCGAGAGCAGATCCTTCAGGAACTGCACCGCAAGGTCGGCGGATGAGACCCATCCATCGCTGTTAGCGGCGGCATCTTTCCATGATTCCCGGGCTTCGGGGTGGGGGCCGCAGACGGCAACCCTGCCCTTTCCATATGTGGACATCAATGCTGCAATGCTGCCGTCACCATAGGTAGCCACTATCTCCACGGCCTCGTTTGTCTTTGTGAGCTGGAAATCGGGACCGGCCTTGAAGAACATGGCGCGGGTCTTCCCCATCCACCTGACAGGCAGGATTTTCGCTTCGAAGCTGCCATGAAAGACCCTCGCTTTTGCGGCAATTATGCCGAGGCCCTTCACATGTTCCGAGCCTTCATCCCAGCCGATGGAGGCCATGAAACCACCCCCGCAGATCCCGAGGTAGCGCCCCCCTTTGCGCAGATATTCTTTTATTGAGGCAGTGACTTTCGGCGTGAATGCCTTCACCATGGGGATCATGTCGTCCTCTGTGCCCCCGATTATGAAGACGGCTGCATTACCAAGGAGGCGCGGAATATCTCCCGGAACCGAGACAAACCTGACTCTTAAGCCCGCGCTCTTTGCAATTTCCGCTGCCGCTTCCGGACAATCCTCTGCTGAGACCGGGCCATTATAAACCAATGCATATTTGCCGGGGCCGCCATTATCCCTGCCTGGCAAAGCCAACGGTTCTGAAGAAGCTGTTGAAGATATACAGAGGAATATGGCGCTGAAAACAAGGAAATTTGACAGAATTCTGCTAAGCATGCCCGCTTCTCCCTTCGCTTTTTCTAACCAATTCAGGAATTTTTACGCAGAACCCAAGTCAGCGCTATCGCGATCAGGGTTGCCGCAGTAATCGCTTCGGCCCAGAAAAATGACATGTAATCAGCCAGGCACCCAATTGGTGGAGCGCCGGGCATAGCATTTCTGAGCGGCACGAGGGCAAAGAGCATTCCTCCCAGCCATCCCAGCATGCTCATCTCAATCTTCCGGCCCCCCACGATCACGGCGAAACCGGCCAGGAAGGCCGCCAGAGTCAAAAGACCGATCAGTACCATGATAAAAACGGCAAAGCCGAGGGAAGAGCGCGATCGTTCCACGTCGAAGGCAATTTCAGCGGTCGAGAAGCCCCGGTCTTTCTGCTTGATCTCGTTTGTTCCAATCTTGAAGCCTGTGATGCCGGGCTTCAGGTCCAGCGAGAATGGTACGGCGCTCCAGGAGGTTGATTTACGATCCCTTTCCTTCTGGGAAGCAATACAGACCCAGAGCAATCCTGTGTAACGGTCCCAGGGAAACTGGCTGCTGTCTCCCTGCAGGGCCATATTCACATCCAGGGGCTGCATGGATTCACCCTTTTTGAACGTGGTTTCGGATTTACCCGCCGCACTGTTGGTATAGACAATCACGGCACTTATCAGGACATCATCTTTGTCAAGCAGGGCGCCCTGGGGCTCAAACTGCATCCGGAGCACAAGCTCTCCCCTGACGGGATCAAGGGAAGCGATTTTGGCCGTGACCCTGACATAATCGGCCTCGCCTGGTTTGAGGGGCGAAAAATGAAGCACCGTTTTCTGGCTTTCCTGCTGGTAACCTGACAGCAGGAGAAAATACGCAGTCCCGATAATACCGAAACACATCACCAGGATGAGGACCTGCACAATCCTTCTGTTCACCGGGTATTACCTCCCTCGACAAATGTTATATTACCATTATAGCTACTATTTAATACCTTATAAAGCTGGACTACAAGGAAGTTGTCACCGAATGCATTTCATCCGGCAAAACCATATCAGATAAAAATGAGGGGAGCAGGGGGAGAGTAGCGCCGGAAAATCTAAAGGGGTTAACCTTTGTCTGGCTAACCCCTTTAATTTTCTGGTGGAGCTGGTCGGGATCGAACCGACGACCTACGGCTTGCAAAGCCGCCGCTCTAGCCAGCTGAGCTATATCCCC
>DMAT01000223.1 GCA_003451635.1 Syntrophus sp. (in: bacteria)
CCAGGGGATCGATCAAGTCAATCGCGCCGTGGCCGAGATGAACCAGGTCACTCAGCAAAACGCCGCCAGCGCCGAGGAACTTGCCTCAATTATGTCGATGTTCAAAACAAATTATGAAGGCAGCGGACACACAGCAGGGTCATCAAAGGTGAAACGGTTGCCTCCTCCTGCCGCCCGGGGACTTGCCCGTGGAGTATCTCCGGAAAAGGCGATTCCCATGGGGGAAGACGACTTTTAATCGCCCTTCTCCGGATATATTTTCTTAGCAGGGCGGCCGGTTGATTAGGCCGCCCTTTTTTTCGGGGCAAATCATTACAAATGAATAGCCTCCATGGGTGTTATTATGAATTACCGGCATGACGAAGAATAGGAATTTCCTGCAATAATTATAAAGGTCGAAAGGGTTGAATAATGAACATTACGAAACTTGAAAGATTGTCGCTGGCAGGGAAGATTGTCGGGTTGGTGCTGTTAACAGTAGCAATCCTCGGCTTTTCGACATTCGGCTTGGTCTATTATTTTTTATCCTCCGGTTACGATAAACAGGCGGAAAAGGAAATCGGAACGACCGTTGCTGCCGTTCAGGGAGTGGTGAACGATACCCTGGCGAAGACGAAGTTGCAGGCGACGGCCGTTGCCGCCGATCCCAGGCTCATCGAGGCGGTGGCAAAGAAAGAGACGGCCACCCTCCAGGCCATGGGCAAGACGTTCATGGCGAGCGCCGGGCTGGATTTCGTGACCGTGGCCGACCCGGAGGGGAACGTCCTGGGCCGGGGACACTCGGACAAAACGGGGGACAGTGTTCAGAATCAGGTTAATGTGAAAAAGGCCCTAGCCGGGGAAACGACGGTGGGCATCGAAGAGGGGACGGAGGTGAAATTCAGCCTCCGGGCCGGGGCGCCCGTTATTTCCGACGGCCGTGTCATCGGCGTGATTTCGACGGGAACGAATTTTTCTGCGACGAATGCCTTTGTCGACGGGATAAAGAAAAATTTTGCCATCGAATGCACCATATTTAAGGGCGATGAGCGGGTCTCGACCACCCTGGAGCGGGACGGCAAACGCATGGTCGGAACGAAGATGGACAACACGAAGGTCATTGAGACGGTCTTACAAAAAGGGCAGCAGTTCCTGAACAGGAACAAGATAGCAGGCAAAAACTACAATACCGCCTACTGGCCGATCCATGGCCTCGACGGCAAGGTCGCCGGGATGTTCTTCATCGGGAAGGATCGTTCGGCGATGGAGGACATGATCTACTCCACGATCCTGGCGATTCTGGTCGCCGGCCTCATGGTCGGCGCTTTCATGACCCTGCTGGGCTACATCCTGACGCGTAACATCATCGTCAGACCAATCCTGAAAACACTTGGTTTTCTGACTCAAGGGGCCGGGAAAGTGTCGGTTTCCGCCGACCAGGTCTCTTCCGCCAGCCAGCACCTCGCCGAAGGGGCCTCGGAGGAAGCTTCCACCCTGGAGGAGACGGCGTCTTCCCTGGAGGAGATGTCTTCCATGACGCGACAGAACGCCGACAATGCCGGTCAGGCCATGTCCCTCATGGCGGAGGTTGCCGCGATTGTAGAGAAGGTGAACGGCCATGTCAGCCAGACGGCGGCTGCCGTCCATGAGGCTATGCAGACAAGCGGGGAAACGGGGAAGATCATCAAAACCATCGATGAGATTGCCTTCCAGACAAATCTATTGGCCTTGAATGCGGCTGTCGAGGCGGCCCGGGCCGGGGAGGCGGGGGCCGGGTTTGCCGTGGTGGCTGACGAGGTGAGATCTCTTGCCATGCGGGCGGCGGAGGCGGCGAGGAACACCTCCACCCTTATCGAAAATACAGTGTCGGCAGTGAGGCGGAGCAGCGATTTGACCCAGGAAACTTCAGAGGCCTTCCAGGAGAACATGGAAGTAGCGCGCAAGGTGGGTGGCCTGGTAGCGGAGATTGCCGCCGCTTCCCAGGAGCAGGCCCAGGGGATCGAGCAGCTCAACAAGGCGGTGGCGGAAATGGACAAGGTCGTCCAGGAGACAGCGGCCAGCGCCGAGGAATCGGCCAGTGTTGCAATTGAGATGAGTACCGAATCGGAGGAGATGAAGGCCTCCGTGGGCGACTTAATCGCCATAATTAGCGGCGGTAAAGGTCATGCCGGATCGGGATCCGGTGCGTCGCAGCACCAACACCAGCGGTCTGGCAATCCCGTTCAGCAGAGGAGAACCGTCGCTCCGGGAAGACGGCCGGCAGCGGCGACAGGCCCCAAGAGAGTACGTAGCGATCAGCTCATTCCTATGGGAGATAAAGATTTCCGGGATTTTTGATCAATTTGCTCTGCTAAGGGAAGGACGGCGGTGAGATCACACTCGTCCTTCCCTGGCACTATTTTTTATGATTTCATCGGGAAATGAATCTCTAAGAGCGCTTTTATAGTCCTATGATATAATGTGGCCTGGCCTTTGTTTAAATATTGCTAATATATTTCTTGATTTTTTTCATGCATTCTGAATAGCTCATTCAGATAATATTGAGAAGAATAAAAAATACATGTGCTCGTAGTTCCTCTATTATATTCAACTTTTATCCGCAGTTGCGGTGGAGATAAAGGCATGGAAAAAAGAATTCTGGTTGTAGATGACGAACAGTCAATGCTGGATTTTATGGAGACGGTGCTTGAGGATGCCGGATATGAGGTATTGTTGGCCGACGGCGCTGATAAGGCGCTGGAGATTTTTTTCCGTCAGGAGGTATCCCTCGTTTTTCTCGACTTGAGATTGTTTGGGGTGAACGGTATGGAACTATGCCGTAAAATGCGTCAAAAGAAGCCCCTCACCATCCTCTATGCCATGACCGGCTGGTCCGGCTTATTCGACATCGAGGAATGCCGGGAAGCGGGCTTCGATGATTATTTTGCAAAACCATTGAGACTTGAAACCATCATGAAGGCCGTCGAAGGGGCCTTCGAGAAAAGGGCGCGCTGGCTGATAAAAATAAACCTAATCTGACAGGATAAGAAAAGACAATGGATGTAGAATATATCAATCCTTTTTTAAGTGGAACGTTAGAAGTTCTAAATACAATGGCTACTTTTCAACCGGTCCCGGGAAAACCATATGTGAAGAAAAACGATCTTGCCGGCGGCGACGTCTCGGGCATTATCGGTATCACCGGTGACGCCGTCGGATCGCTGGCGATCAGTTTCAGCGAAAGCTGCATCTGCAATATTGTGGGGCGGATGCTCGGTGAAACCTTTAGCTCCATTAATCACGATGTCCTCGACGCCGTTGGCGAGCTTACCAACATGATCTCCGGCGTCTCCCGCACCCAACTTGAAAAGAAGGGCATGACCGTCTTTGCAGCTATTCCTTCAGTGGTTTTCGGATCGAACCACACGATCACCCATATTTTGAAAAGCCCGAGCATCGTCATCCCCTTTACCTCACCAAATGGTCCTTTCTTCGTGGATGTCTGCATCCGCAATGCAAATGAACCGGAAAAAAGATCCTCCTCATACGGGGTCGTCAACAAACCAACCCTTGCCGGGGGAAAAACTCCTCCCAGCGCATCCGCTCCTGTCCCTGCCCCCGCCGTTGCCCAACCTGAAAGCCAGGAACCCCTGGACAGGCTGGAACTGATGAAAAAGAAGCTTTCCGAGGCACTTAAGGCCCGGAACGCCATGCAGAATGAGTTAGCGGAAAAGCCCTTTATGGAAATGGCCCGGCGAAAACTATTTAAGAAAAACATCCCTCTTCTTGACATCAGAATCAAACGCCTTAAACTCGACATCACCACTACGGAAATGCTGCAGAAAATGACGCCGGATGAGTTGGAGAATCCCCAGATTGTCAAGGACTATCAGCATTATGACTCCAAAGAGACGAGGAAAACATGAAGACATCATGGCGGCAACTATCTGTGGGGATGTTTTTGGGTACGCTTTTGGGGATGCTTTCCTATACAAGTATTCTTGCCCTGACCCCCGATCAGGTCCTGGCCCTGAGAAAGGCCGGGGTCAGCGACCGGACGATTCAATTGATGATTGAACAGGAGCGGGAGGCGAAACAGAACCCCTACGATACCATGGGAACGAAAGAGATTACGGACAGTGCTGGAAATCGGTATATCATTTACTCAACCGGTAAATCCGACCAAACCTGGGAGGCCTCGGAAAAGGAGAAGGTTGACAAGGCCTGGCAAATGCTCCAGGGTGTCATTATTGACGGCAGACCAAAGTAACGGGAAAGCGACACAGAGATGGCATCATGACCGATCAAGCCCAGAGCCGCCATCAGATAGAGTCTTTTATCAATCGGATGCCGAGCCTGCCGACAACGGTAGCCAAGGTAATCGAGGTCTGTAACCAGCCCCAGACATCTCCCAACGACCTCAACCGCCTGATCTCTCTGGACCCTGTCTTGACGGGAAAGGTGCTCAAGCTCATCAATTCAGCCTTCTTTACCCTTAGCGAGCCGGTAACCTCCGTGACCAGGGCGATTATCATGCTGGGCCTCAATACTGTCAAAAATTTGGCATTAAGCACATCTATTGTCGGAATCTTCAAGGGAGGCAGTAAGGAAGGGTGTTTTTCCATGGAAGATTTCTGGGTTCATTCCCTGGCCACCGGTGTCACGGCCCGGATGCTCGCCGCCAGGCAAGGCCTTCCCCCCGACACGCGGGAAGAATATTTTGTCGGGGGCCTTCTTCACGATATCGGCAAAGTTCCCATGATGCATTGCTTTCCCGAGGAGTACCGTCTTATCCTGCGGGAATCACAACAGCGACGTCAACCTTTATACCGGGCGGAGAAAGATAGTCTCGGTTTCGATCACTGCCATGTCGGCCAAATTATCGCCGAGAAGTGGCGCCTTTCGGACAACCTCTCCTCCGCCCTCGCATCACACCATCAAGGGGAGCTGCACTTCCTGGCCAGATTCAGCGATGTTATCGCCGCAGCAAATATCTGCGTAAAAAGCTTTTACCTGGGCTCGGCGGGAGATGGTTTCGTTGAGGACTCTACGCATCTGGTACTGAAGAAAACCGGACCAGTCGGTCATGACTTATCCGAATTCCAGTCGGATGTTGACGAAGAACTTGAGAAAGCCAAGATTTTCCTTGACGTTTCGGGGGCTTGAATTACCATGAAAATAACTTTTTGGGGAGTCAGGGGTTCCATTCCCTGCCCCGGCAGAAACACCCACCGGTATGGCGGCAACACAGCCTGCGTCGAGCTGTCTTTTAAAGACATTGACAGATCTCTCATAATCGACGCCGGTTCGGGGATACGGGAACTCGGAAACCTGATAATGACCCGCGATTTTCCAAAGGGACCATTACATATTGAAATCTTTCTGACTCATACCCATTGGGACCATATCCTCGGGTTGCCTTTCTTTACACCCCTGTATGTTCCAGGCGCCAGGGTGAGGATTTACGGTCCCGCCTCCTTCGAGGGAAATTCCTTGGAAGAACTTGTCGGCAGTCAGTTCAGCTACCACTATTTCCCCATCCGCTATGCCGAACTGGCAGCCCAAATCGATTATGTGGAACTAAAAGAGGAGTCTTGCGACCTCAGTGACGGCATCATCGTTAAAACAAAGTTCCTTAACCATCCCGTTCTATGCCTAGGTTATCGTTTTGAGAGAAAGGGCGTTGTTTTCTGTACCCTCTACGATTCGGAGCCTTTCCGGAACGTATTTTGCGACGATCCCGCAAAGCCAGATTACAATGAAGAGATGCACCACGAAGGGGAGATCATCGCCTTTGAGGAAAATCGACGCCTGGAGGAATTCATTGACCGGGCAGATTTGGTGATTTATGACGGACAATATACCCTCAAGGAATATGAATCAGGCAAGATCGGCTGGGGACATACCCCCTGCGAATACGCCATTGCCGCCGCCGCCCGGGCGGGAGTGAGGCGGCTTTGTCTTTTTCACCATGATCCGTTGCGTACGGACGATGAACTTGATCAACTGGCCGAAGTTTTATGCCAACCCCATATATCCGGAGGGATGGATGTGTCCTTTGCGAGGGAAGGCAGATCCATTAACCTTGCTTATGATTAAAACAATCCCCGCAAATAAACTGGAATTGGGAATGTACGTCAATCTGCCCATGTCGTGGTTGTCCCATTCCTTTATCAAGAACAATTTTCTTATCACCTCCCGGAGTCAGATTGATAAAATAATTAAGAGCAGCCTGAAGGAGGTAAAAATTGATACCTCCTTGGGTAAAGATCTCACCGAAGAGGACATTACTGATGAACCATCGCCGAGTGTCCCGGAGACCGTTCAAAAAGTTGTCCCCGAGGGCCTGCGGGAAGTGATTCGCGATCCGAATCTATCTCCGGAAAAGAAGGCCCGGGCCGTCCGGCAATATTCACAGGAAATGATGAAGAATCTTATGGAATCTCCCTCGGCTGAGAATATCGGTGAGGTTATGACGGCAATCTCCGATATTGTCGATCTGATTGTCACCGATGATGAAACGAACAATTATCTTTTGAATATCACATCCCACGATTTTGCCACCTACACCCATTCGGTAAATGTGGGCATCTTATCTATTTCCCTGGCCAAGGCCCTGTACGGGCAATCCGACAGCCACGACATGCATGCCCTGGGAGCGGGCTTTTTTTTACACGATCTCGGGAAGGTCAGGGTCAACCTGTCGATTATCAACAAGCCGGGGAAACTGAATGATCAGGAATGGCAAGAGATGCGTCAACACCCGGACCACGGCTTTGAGATCCTGAGAGAAACAGACAAGCTTGACAAGGAAAGCCGCATCATTGTCCTCCAGCATCACGAGCGAGACGACGGTTCCGGCTATCCTCTCGGCGTCAAGGGAACCGATATTCACCCTTACGGGCGCATCTGCTCCATCGCCGACGTTTACGACGCCCTGACCTCCATTCGCCCCTACAAACCTCAGATGCCCCCCTTTGAGGCCCTCCGGATCATGCAGAAGGAAATGCTCCACCATTTCCATCGGGATGTCTTTGAACGCTTCGTGCGGCTCCTCGCTGCGGCTGTAAAAACCTAAGGGCCGGTCACGAAATAATTGCGACAGGCCCTCAGGTTTTTACATGAAAATCCCCCCTTTGGCAAAGAGCGGATTTTTCTACTCCGTTATGACAGTCTCTTTATCTCCCCTTGAAGTTGGCCTGGCGGCGCTCGATCATGGACATTACCCCTTCGGCGGCGTCTTCCGACTGCATCACTTTCATGAGTTTCGGCATGATCTCCCGAACACCGGCGTCAAAACCCTCGTATGTCGCCGTCTTGGCAAGG
>DMAT01000418.1 GCA_003451635.1 Syntrophus sp. (in: bacteria)
TCTCATGGCGGTGATGAGCGCCGGCGCATATGGCTTCACCATGGCCTCCAATTACAATTCCCGTCCCCGGGCCGCAGAGGTGCTGGTCACAGGGGATAAATACCATATCATTCGGAAAAGAGAAGACTACGGGGAACTTATTCGTGGTGAGAAAATTCCGGATATGATAAAAAGAAAATAATAACTTAATTTAGGAGGGCGTATGTTTAAGGGAGCCATTGTTGCGATCGTCACCCCATTCAAAAACGGCAAGGTTGACGAAGGGAAACTTCGGGAACTGATTGAGTTTCAAATAGCCAACGGAACGGACGGCATCGTTCCTTGCGGTACAACGGGTGAATCGCCCACCCTGTCTCATGAAGAGCATGACCGGGTGGTTGAAATCACCGTCGATGCAGTCAAGAAGCGTGTTCCCGTTATTGCCGGCACCGGATCAAACTCCACGGCAGAGGCCCTGCGCCTTACGAAGCATGCCCATGAGACTGGTGCCGACGGCGCCTTGATGGTCTGTCCATATTACAACCGGCCGACTCAGGAGGGTCTTTATGAGCACTACAAGTTCATCGCCGAGAACGTCTCAATTCCGATAATTGTTTACAATATTCCGGGTCGAACGGGGGTCAACCTGCTGCCTGAAACCTTGGCGCGGCTTGCAAAGATTCCCAATATCGTCGGGACCAAAGAGGCCTCGGGATCTTTAAAGCAGATGCACGATGTCATTTCCCTTTGCGGACCCGATTTTGCGGTTCTTTCCGGCGATGACTTCTTTACATATCCCCTGCTTTGCCTGGGAGGACACGGTATCATTTCCGTCGTTTCCAATGTCGCTCCCGCCGATATGGCAGCTTTGGTAGATGCCTTTGCCGCCGGTGATCTCAAGAAGGCCAAAGACCTGCATTTTAAAATGGTCCCCCTGGTTGATTCCCTTTTTATCGAAACGAATCCGGTCCCCGTAAAGGCTGCCCTGGCAATGATGGGAAAGATTGATTACGAAGTAAGACTCCCCTTGGCGAAGATGTCCGAAGGGAATTATGAAAAGTTGAAGAAGGTCATGACGACCTACGGGCTGATCAAGTAAGGAGAGCGGATGATGATAAAAGCGATTGTCATGGGTGCAGGCGGCAGAATGGGAGGAAGAATAAGCTCTTTGATTGCCGCCACTGAAGGCGTAGAAGTTGTGTCGGGAGTGGAAATTAAAGGACATCCCATAGTCGGAAAGGATATGGGAGAAATGATCGGATTTGGTAAATCAGGCAAAACCATCGTTGATGACCTGAAAAAGGTGATCGACAGCGGGGATGTGATAATTGACTTTACCCAACACGAATCTTCATTGCAAAACTTCGAGCTTGCCGCGAAGAAGGGTAAGCCGATCGTAATCGGCACTACTGGTTTTACCACAGAGGAATTGAAAATGGCCCAGAAGTTAGCGAAAAAGACCCCCTGTGTTCTTGCCCCCAATATGAGCGTCGGCGTCAATGTCATGTTCAAGGTTCTGGAAAATGTGGCGACAATCTTGGGGAACGACTATGATGTCGAGATCGTGGAGGCCCACCATAACCTGAAAAAGGACGCTCCCAGCGGTACGGCCATGAAGATGGCTCAGATTGTTGCCGCCGCTCTCGACCGAAATCTTGACAAAGAAGGAATATATACACGAAAAGGGATGATCGGGGAGAGATCCAAGACCGAGATTGGTATTCAGACCATCAGGGGCGGGGATATCGTTGGCGAACATAATGTTATGTTTGTTACCAATGGGGAACGCCTGGAGTTCATTCACCGCGCCCATAACCGTGATAATTTTGCCCGCGGGGCAATCCGCGCCGCCAAATGGGTTATCAGCCAGAAAAACGGCCTTTACGACATGCAGGATGTTCTCGGCTTGAGAACAAACTGATATGTCGCTGAGAGGGGTCATCGCCTACGTCGGCGTTGGTTCGAATCTCGAAGAACCGCTTCGACAATGCCGATTGGCCTTTCAAAATCTTGATACCCTCAATGGTACCCGGATATTGAGGACATCTTCCTTCTACCGGACGGAACCGGTTGGCGTCATGGAACAGGCTCCTTTTATCAATGCCGTTGCCGAGATCCGGACTGAACTGTCGGCGAGAACGCTTTTAGGGGCACTTAAGGCTATCGAGCAGGAGATGGGACGACGGGAGTCTTTGCGCTGGGGACCCCGGGTCATTGATCTTGACATACTTCTGTATGGCCAGGATATCGTGCAGGAAGAGGACCTCGTCATTCCCCATCCGGAGTTCCATAAGCGCCGTTTTGTCTTGGCCCCTTTATGCGAGATTGCTTCTTATGGGATCCATCCTGCCTTTGGAATATCCATGCAGGGATTATTAAGTCGCCTCGGAGACGATTACCTTGGGGACGTCGTGAAGATACAACGGGCAGATGGTTAAAGAAAAATGATCATAAGACTTATCATATCTATCGTTTTATTTTATATTGTCTACCGGATTGGGAAGCTGCTTTTCATGCCGGGCGGCAGAACGGTCAAACCGATTCCAAAGCGTCATCAGGAAAATCTGACGGGAGGAGAAGATCTTGTTGAAGACCCCTGTTGCCATACTTACATTCCCATCAGCGACGCCCTCGCATGGAAAGGGCCGGATAAAAATCATTATTTTTGCAGTCAGAAGTGTCTTGATCAATACCGGGAAAATCATTAGAACTGTGAATAACGGGAGGGACTATGAAGTTTTTTATTGATACGGCCAATATTGGAGAGATTAAAGAAGCAAAGAGTTTGGGAATGGTTGATGGGGTAACCACGAATCCCAGTCTTATTGCCAGGGAAAAGAAGAGTTTTGAAGTGGTGGTGAAAGAAATTCTGAAGGTAATCGATGGACCAGTCAGTCTTGAGGTTATGAGTCTTGATGCCGACGGCATGTTCAAAGAAGGCAAGAAACTTATGAGCCTCGGGGACCAGGTAGTCATCAAGGTACCCATGACCATGGACGGCCTGAAGGCAACACGACGATTTGCGGCAGAGGGAATTCCCGTTAACCAGACATTGATCTTCTCACCTCTCCAGGCGCTGATGGCCGCGAAGGCCGGAGCTGCTTACGCAAGTCCCTTCGTAGGCAGACTCGACGACATCGCCCATGACGGTATGGCCCTCGTGGAACAGATCCTGACCATTTATGATCAGTATGGATACGATACGGAAGTCATTGTCGCCAGCATCAGACATCCGGGGCATGTCCTGGAAGCCGCCATGATGGGTGCTGATATTGCAACCATTCCTTTCAAGGTCATCCAACAGTTGGCCCAGCACCCCCTCACCGACAGGGGTGTTGACACCTTTCTGGCGGACTGGAAAAAGGTTCCCAAAAAATGATCGAAAGAGATCACTATGATTGACTACCTGCAAAGGTACTTCGACACCCTGCCCATAGCGCCGGAAAACAGGAAGATCATAAATCTCCCCAATACTATTACTATGCTCCGGATCTCGTTTATCCCGGTGCTGTTTCTACTTTTGTTATCGCCGGATCAGACAACGAGTCTGGTGATTGCTGGACTCTTCATCGCCGTATCATTTACGGATCTGTTGGACGGCTATATTGCCAGGAGATACAACATTGTAACGACAATGGGGAAATTCCTCGATCCTATCGCTGACAAGCTTGTCATCAACACGGCGATGATTCTAATGATTCCCATTGGCAGGATTCCCGCCTGGGTTGTCGCCATTGTCGTTATCCGCGATTTTACCGTCGACGGGATAAGAAATATCGCTTCTTCGGGAGGCCACATCATTTCGGCAAGCTGGTTGGGAAAACAGAAGACCCTTTGTCAGGTCTTTGCCGTCTCCGCCCTTATGATTCATTATCCCTTTCTCGGGGCGGACGCCCATGTCGTTGGCACTACAATTCTCTATCTGGCCCTTTTTCTAAGCGTTTATTCGGGCCTAGATTACCTTTTTAAATTTTACCGTCACGTCATCCGTGAAAGAGGTTCAAATCCATGACCAGTTCATTCGATTACAGTATTTTTGACCGACCGGAAATCCTCATGGCCCTCTTTTATCCAAGGCCTGAATGGTCTTTCAATATGCCCCAGAAGGGTATTGAAACACTTATGATACCTGTTGAAAGCAATGTGGAGATTCAGGCTCAGGTATATTTAGCATCACCAGAGGCGCCAAATATTCTGCTTTTCCATGGAAATGGCGAAATAGCCTCTGATTACCAGGAAATAGCCCCCTTTTATACCAACAGGACAATCAATCTCATTGTTGTTGACTACCGGGGATATGGCAGATCAACAGGGATGCCCTCGGTAAGTTCCATGATGAAGGACTGCCATGCAATTTTTACTTATTTTGAGGAATGGCTAAAGCAGAAAAAACTCAGCGGCAAATTAATTGTCATGGGACGTTCTCTCGGTAGCGCCCCCGCCCTGGAAATTGCCAATTCCTATAAGGATGAGATCGACGGATTGGTTATTGAAAGCGGCTTCGCCTATGCAGGCCCCTTATTACGGCTTATGGGCGTCGATATTGAAGACTTGGGAATAAAAGAAGGGCAGGGATTCCGAAATGTCGAAAATATTACAGGGTTTAAGAAGCCGACGCTCATCATTCACGCCCAGTTCGATCAAATCATTGCCTTTCAGGAAGGACAGATCCTTTTCGATGCATGCTCGGCGAAAGAAAAAAGAATGCTGCGTATTGCCGGTGCCAATCACAACAATGTGTTTTATGCCGGAATGACAGACTACATGGAGTCCATAGAGTGGCTGATCGCGCGAATCGAGGAACAAAAACCATGAAAGAGAGGTTCCTTCGGAACATTTTGATTGACAAAATCATCCATCTGTTATAGTCAGCCACCTGAATTATCCTAGCTGAGCGGGCGTAACTCAGCGGTAGAGTGCCACCTTGCCAAGGTGGACGTCGACGGTTCGAATCCGTTCGCCCGCTCCAGATATTATTGGCGGCATAGCCAAGTGGCTAAGGCAACGGTCTGCAAAACCGTTATTCACCGGTTCGAATCCGGTTGCCGCCTCCACATACACTTATAAGGCCTCCTGATGTC
>DMAT01000364.1 GCA_003451635.1 Syntrophus sp. (in: bacteria)
CGATCTTGTTGATGACGAGAATGACTGGTATTTTCTTGGCCAAGGCCTTCTTGAGGACGAAGCGGGTCTGGGGCAGCGGCCCTTCGCTCGCATCGACGAGGAGGATCGCCCCGTCCACCATATTGAAGCTCCGCTCGACCTCGCCGCCGAAATCAGCGTGTCCGGGCGTGTCAACGATATTAATTTTCACATCTCCAAAGCGAATGGCCGTATTCTTGGCCATGATCGTGATGCCCCGCTCCCTTTCGAGATCCAGGGAATCCATCACCCGCTCCTCCACAACCTGATGTTCACGAAAGGTACCCGTTTGTTTCATCATGCCATCCACAAGCGTCGTCTTGCCATGATCGACGTGAGAGATAATGGCGATATTTCTTATGTTCTGTTTCTGCAACCTCAATTTCCTTTAGCTTTCTCCCACTTTGATTAAATAATTGCGGGGATTTATTCTTTCGTTTGACCCTATCACACTTGGCTCCTGAGAAGCAACTTCAATCGGATTGATCATTGCCAGATCATCGTAAAAGGACTGTGCATAAGTTCCGGAAGTCGCCTATCCCTCTGGCGGGGATGATTGAGGGTGGAGGTCAACGCAGTTTTCTCTTTACAAGTCGGGGAATTTCACTTATTTTCCCACAAAACCAGTCCCGTCTGTTCGAGAGCGACTACGATTACCAGAGGAGCATAAAATGACTAAAGGCGTTTATATTGCGGCAGTCGAGGAGCACAGCGGTAAATCCCTTATCGTTCTGGGCTTGATGGACGCGATTCTTAACTATCTGCCAAGGGTAGGTTATTTCAAACCCGTAATAACAGTCAACGACCAACAAGAAAAGGATCCCCACATCCAGTTGATCTTGAAGCGATTCAATATGTCATTTTCTTATGAAGATGCTTATGGATTTTCTGGTAAAGAGGTTGCCGAGCGCGCTACTAATAAATCGGATGTCGCCGTAATCGACGCCCTCATTGAAAAATATAAAGAGATTGAAGATCAATACGATTTTACCATCGTCGAGGGTACGGATTACATGGGGAAAGGGGCCATATTTGAGTTTGACGCCAATATCCTTATCCCTAAGAACCTCGGTATTCCAGTAATTATGGTCGTGTCAGCAGAAAACAAAACTGTTGAAGAAGTTGCCAAATTTACCCAAGCCGCCTTCGAAGGATTTAGAAAGGGTAATGTCGAGGTGCTGTCCGTACTCATTAACAGAACTCGGGAAGACCAGCTTCCGGAAGTGGCGGCTGCGATTCGTAATTACTTGCCACAACAAACGATCCTGTCTGTCATTCCCGAAATAACCAAGCTCAACAGCCCAACCTTCAGAGAAATCCATAACAGTTTGGGAGCCAAAGCTCTCTTCGGAACCACCCGACACGATAACCCTGTGGATCATACCATCGTGGGGGCCATGCAACTGCACCACTTCCTGGATCACCTCAAGGACAACACCCTGATCGTGACCCCCGGCGATCGCTCGGACATCATCATCGGAGCCCTCCAGGCCAACCTCTCACGGCATTATCCGCACCTGGCAGGTATCTTGTTGACTGGTGGCTTTGAACCGGAACCAGCGGTTTCCAAGTTGATCGAAGGCCTGCAAACGGTGGCCCCGATCAGCGTCGTTCCCTTGGGAACCTATGATACGGCCAACCGGGTCGGTTCCATCCGTTCTGAGATATATGCCGATAATACACGGAAAGTTGAACTGGCCATCCGAACGTTTGAGGAACACGTTGATCTGAAGGCCCTGGGAGAGCGGCTGACAAACTTCAAGCACAAAGGGATGACGCCCCATATGTTCCAATATGAAATCGTCAAAAGGGCGTGTCGGCAGAAACGTCACATAGTTCTCCCGGAAGGAAATGACGACCGGGTCCTGACGGCCGCCTCCCGCCTTATCGAACAGGACGTCGTCGAACTTACAATATTTGGCGACAGCAATGAAATATTATCCGCAGCCAAACGTCTGGGCATCCATCTTCCTCCGGACAAAGTTCACATTTTCCAGCCGTCCGAGTCGGAATTATATCCGGAATTTGTGGATACCCTCTATGAGCTGCGGAAGGAAAAAAATGTCACCAGGGAAACGGCCCGTGACCTCATGACGGACGGCTCCTATTTCGGGACGATGATGGTATATAAAGGCATAGCCGACGGGATGGTCTCGGGAGCAATCAACACCACCCAGCATACTATCATCCCGGCGCTCCAGTTCGTTAAAACAAAGCCCGGCATTTCCATTGTATCGTCTATATTCTTTATGTGCATGCCGGACCGGGTCTGTGTCTTTGGCGATTGCGCCGTCAATCCCGACCCCACCTCGGAGAACCTGGCCGATATTGCTATTTCATCTGCGGAGAGCGCATTATTTTTCGGCATTGAACCAAAAATTGCCATGCTTTCATATTCCTCCGGGACCTCCGGAGTCGGCGACGATGTGGAAAAGGTGCGCAAGGCAACGGAAATCGTCAAACTGCGTCGTCCTGACCTGAAGATCGCCGGACCAATTCAATACGACGCAGCCGTGGACCCCGCCGTTGGCGCCCAGAAAATGCCCGGTTCGGAAGTCGCCGGACAGGCCAGCGTCCTTATCTTTCCCGATCTTAATACGGGAAACAATACCTATAAGGCCGTTCAGCGGGAAACGGGGGCCCTGGCTATCGGACCCATGCTCCAGGGGCTGAACAAACCAGTGAACGACCTTAGCCGGGGATGTACGGTCGTTGATATTTTCAATACCGTCGTTATTACGGCTATTCAGAGTCAGACGATGAAGTAAAACATTATCATACCCAAGAGAGGATTTTTATGGCTACAGAAGGAAACAAGATTATCTACTCCATGATCGGGGTAAGTAAATTTTATGAAAAGCGGGCTGTCCTTAAGGATATTTCCCTTTCCTATTTTTACGGGGCCAAGATCGGCGTCCTGGGTCTGAACGGATCAGGCAAGAGCTCACTCCTGCGCATCCTTGCCGGTGTGGATAAGGACTTTAACGGGAAGACCATTATTTCTCCTGGGCTCACTGTTGGATTTTTGGAACAGGAGCCGGTTCTGGATGGGTCGAAGACCGTACGGGAGATTGTCGAAGAGGGCGTGAAGGATGTTGTCGCCCTCCTTGACGAGTACAACATGATCAACGAAAAGTTTGCCGAACCTATGACGGACGACCAGATGAATGAACTGATCGAGCGCCAGGGAACGGTGCAGGAAAAGCTTGACAATCTCGACGCCTGGGAACTGGACTCACGCCTGGAAATGGCTATGGACGCCCTGCGCTGTCCCCCGGGAGAAACATCTGTCAAGATACTCTCGGGAGGAGAAAAAAGACGCGTCGCCCTGTGCCGCCTCCTCCTTCAGAAACCGGACATCCTCCTTCTCGATGAACCGACGAACCATCTGGACGCCGAGACGGTCGCCTGGCTTGAACACCACCTGCAACGTTACGCCGGA
>DMAT01000359.1 GCA_003451635.1 Syntrophus sp. (in: bacteria)
GTTGACGAGGCTGCCCAGTACTTGGGAATATCCCGTTCCGAATTTGTCCGGATTGTCGCTGATAAATGTCCCTGTAAGGGTTTTGGAAGACGCCGACGATTTAAAGTCCCCGACCTCGACGAATTTAATCCCAAAAGGAAAGAAGAATCATCATGATTCCCGTTAAACAGGAGGTTTGTTATGGCCAGATTAGCGAAGGACAAGAGCCCCACCCGGCCTGTTGAAAGCACGTACCACATCTACCCGGTGCTGGAGATCCCGACGGAAAAGGAAGGAGAGAAGCTGATCATCGGACAACGAAAGGCCCGGGCAGTCGTTAAATGGATAGATGAGATCCGGGCATTCCTGGATCGACATCCGCATGGACAAGGATAAAGCTATGTCTCGTAAGTCTCACAAAAATGGCAGCGCGGTTTTATATACAGTTTATCCCCTTAATTTCTATCGTCAGTGTACCGCGTCTTCCCGTCGATCGGCGCTACGCCTGGCGGAAGCGATCACCGATGACCGGAACGACAAGACCATCATCTTTTCACATAAACGATCCGGTCCGATCAAAAAGGTCGCAGTAATAAGAACGAGGAGGAATCTACATGTCAAAATTGGTTCGGCTCCGCGTCATCAGTGAGAATCTGATCACCGACCAACGCCTGGCGGATACTGAGAAATGGCTCGACCGCTGGATTAATCGCCTTTCCAAGGTCGCCATTGTTCTGGGTGTACTTCTGATTCTATTCATGATGGGGAGATTGTATTTTGTCCAACCATAGAGAACTATGAAGATATCCACCGAAGATATCCGCAACGATGCACCAGGACCGCCGCTGCCATATGCCGATGTGCTGGAGGCCCTGGAGTCCTTGGCCAGGGTGCTGGAGGCCGGCGAAGATCCGGTTCCCGAACTGAAAGAGATCCCAGCCCCTGAACGAAAACTAAAAAGGAAAAAGACCTTATGGATTATCTGACATTGAAAACCGTGGGCAACGGCCCACTCGTAAAAGCAGGTCATACGACATTCGGGATGACATTCGTGGATGAAACCGGGAAAGAATTCATGACCCTGATGGTCGCCAAGGACAATTATGCCAAAGGAATTCAAAAGGCGCTCCAGCGCCTGGTCCGTGTGGAAGCCCCGAAAGGTGCGCCGGTAATCACCAGCACGAGTAATGATCTGAATGACAACACCGAAAACGAACTGGTTGAGATCAATCGCCATGCGCCCCATGACCAAGGGTAAAAAAGCAAAACCCAAGTGGGTAGGGCCGGAGAAATTACCACCACATTTAAGCCGAGTAACAAATATCCACGGCCTGAAAGCAATAATTTCCGATCTTCCCGACGATCTGGCCGTAGAATGCGGCGGTGAAACCATGCTGTTGATCGGTATCTATCAGCGCCAGGTCTGGCCCTATGACCGATATCTCCAGATCGATCCAGTATTCGATGACCGCATAGACGAACGTGAGCCGGAACATCACGTATGATCTCCGCCTACGACCTTTTCTTCAATCCTGGTGAAGTCGTTGAGATACGGGCCATCGGCCTGTCGGGAAAGAACCCAGGCTGGACCGGATTCGCACGGGAAACGGTCCTCGGATATTTCAATAACGCCCAGGACTTCGAGAAATGCGCCGCCATCTTGGACAAGGCAGGCGCCACTGGCGTTTATTACACCCTTAACCCCTGCAACCCGGCGCTATTGGCCCGCGCCGCCAACCGGTTAAAGGTCATGAAGTACACGACTCAGGACAAGGATATCGTCTGCGTCCGCTGGCTGCCCATCGACCTGGACCCCAAACGCCCCGCCGGGATCTCCGCCACTGATGCAGAGGTCGCCCTGGCCAAGAATATGGCCAAGCTGGTCACCGCCTGGATGGAGACGGAAATGGGGTTTTCCAAGGCCGTTCGCGGCTTCTCCGGGAACGGTTATCATTTGCTCTACCGCCTCCCGGATCTCCCGAACAATGCCGAGACCCACGATATGATTGTCAAAAGCGTCGCTGCAATCGCCGCCAAATTCGATAATGACACCGTGGATATCGACGTTTCCGTCGTCAACCCCGCCCGGATCTGGAAGCTGTACGGGACCACCGGTCGTAAAGGGGACTCCACTACGGACCGGCCACACCGCAAATCGTACATCATGGGAGTATCGGGAGATCCATGAAATCCCTCGCCGATATCTCCTGTTCAGCTCTTGTTGTTCTGGCATCCTTGGCAGCGCTGGCCGCCGCACCGGCGCCGCCCGTGTCGAGGTCCGCTGCCGGTGGCCCCATCCCTCCGGTCGCCGGCAGCGCCTCGACTTCGTCATCGTCATCGGCCCAAACTGGAAAAAATACCGCCGCCTCCCCGGCGCCGTCCGGACCAACAAAGCCCATGACCGCCAGCGATCTCGGCCCTCTGGACATGGAGAAGTACCTGAACCATTTTGGGATCGCATTCGACGTCAAGGACGACGGCAACAAGACCCTGTACCGCCTGGAAAAGTGCCTCTTCAATCCCGATCACGGACCGAATGAGGCTTCCATTGTTGTCCCCCGCACGGGCGCTTTCACCTACCAATGTTTTCACGCTTCCTGCAAGCGCCACACCTGGAAAGAAGCCAAGCAGCTAATATCCGGCGATCGTAAACTATCGCAATTTTGCCAGGGATACGATCCCAATTGGCAACCGCCCAGGACCACGGGCACGGGCATGATGGCGGCCCTGACCGTCCCCATGACCGACGCCGCATCCCTCAAAAACGGTATTGGCGGTGGTCCCCCCGTCCCCCAGCCGTGTGATGTTGACCCCAGGGAATTCTATGAGAAAA
>DMAT01000352.1 GCA_003451635.1 Syntrophus sp. (in: bacteria)
GATGTGTGACGGTTCCCACCGGATTGGTGACATGATTCTTAGGATCGGCAACCGTTTTGATGTCGTTGCCTCCGAATGCACCCGTGATGTCCTATTCACCGTCGCAAACCTTCAACAGCGCGGATTGATAAGTATCTAAAGGGAGGATGTATGGAAGAGGACTTTAAATCGAAATTCAAACTTCCCTATGAACCGCCGCAGATCTTTGATCTCTGGACCTCAACGGCCCATGCCCAAGATGCGGCAGCCAAGCAATGTAAGACTGGTTCTTCGGTAGACTGGCAATGCATGACCGGCGGCTCCCCGGGGCAGCAGTGCGTATCCGGAGGAACGGCTTACGGAGGTAAATGCCAAAGCGGCAGCGTGGCATCTATGAAATGCGATACCGGCAGTTCAGCCCAGTCCGGAAAATGCACTTCCGGTAGCGTCCCGACGGGTGATTGCCGCTCAGGAAGCGCTGCTGCAGGCGGGAAGTGTGATTCGGGCGGCGCCGCCGGAGGTGGTTGCAGGTCAGGCAGTGCAGGAAAATAGTAATTAGCGACACATAAACACGCTTTATTTCACCAAGACAAGCTCCCAGAAACCTGGATCCTTCCGAGAGAACAGGTCGTAGGCCGGAGTCATTTCACATACGTCGCGGCATAAGTAAAAGGCATTCCTCCTCAAGGGTTCCCCCATCACCTCGAAACAATGAAGGTGCTCCTTTAATAATTCCGTGAAGGCGCTGCGTTGCTCCCGAGGTTTAATGAAGGTCGTTGCCGACTGATGAAGAAAGAGCAGCTTATCCAGTTTTTCCTGCTCCAGGTAAAGCCGTTTGGATGACGGCTGCACGATTCCCACCTGCCTGAACGGGGTGGCGTGGATAAGGCAGGCACCACCGGCGACTTCGATTACTGTTGCGTCATCGGATAAAATCATATCTCCGGAAGACAAGGCGGCTACCGTTGATTTACCTGCCCCCGAAGTCCCCAAAAACAGGTACCCTCCCCTCCCCTTTCTCTTTTTGATGCCCGCGCCATGAACCATAAGCCGACTCTTATTTGCCATCACCAGGCAGGTAAAGACAAAGAGCAGCTTCAGCAGAGTCGCCACAAAATGGTTCGCCTCATCTGAGCAGAAAACGTAGATCAGTCCCCGGTTGGTGCAATCATCAAAGATCAGGCAACCGTTCAAGAATCCGATTGCTTCAGAAGAATTATTCAGAAATGAAAAGGGGATTTTTCCCATCCGGGCAATAATCGCTTCGTTTATGCTGGAATCTTCACATCGTATGAGATGGGGTTCACTGTGAAATCGTAACGGGTAAGTTAGTTCATGATCGAAATGAACAAGACAGACGGCGTTAGGGAGGTTTTTTTTGTTGATCAAAAAACCCGGCAACAGGCCCGGCAGTTCGTCTAAAAGATATTTCGCCGCCGCTCCGTGAGCAATTAAATCAAAGTTAACCCCGGCAACCGAAAACCGCGCCTCCTTCATGAAGCGGGCAGGTCCTCGAAGGAAACACTTTCTTCAATATTCAAAACTGGTTGACTCCGCAGATCGACTATTCGGGGCGGATCCATTTTTATCCCCTTTTCGTCAAAGATGAGATTGACTACCGGTTTCATCGGATTGGTCTTGTTCGTCGCGACAACCCGGCCGATATTACGGTTGTTCAGCCGGACATAGCTGCCGATAGGATACATGGAGATCTCATCTAAAAACATCTTGGTGATCCGGGGCTCAAATAGATTTGCCCTGGAACTAATCAGTTCCTTGATCGAGTCGGCCTGCAAGAGGGGCTTCTTATGGGGGCGGTGATGGGTCATGGCCTCATAGGAATCACAAATGCCGATAATCTGGGCATAGTCGCATATTTCTTCTCCCTTCAGCCCCCGGGGATAACCCTGTCCATTTGCCCGCTCCTGGTGTTCATAGACGGCCCTGATCATCTTCGGGTATGTCGCCGCAAAAGGCGCCATTATCTCAACCGCGAATTCCGGATGACTCTTGATAAGATCCATTTCACTTTCTGACGGCCTCCCTGCCTTGTTCAAGATACTATCGGGGATCCTGAACATCCCGATATCATGGAGCAGGGCCGCCAGACCGAATTCGATAAGTTTCGTTTCTGAGTACCCCATCCGCTGGGCAACCTTCAATCCATAAACCAGGGTATTGATAGGAGAAGAAAGATAGTAATCGTCTTCCTGCTCGTAATCAACGGTCAACTGGTAGATTTGCGATGTCATATCGTGGGAGGAGTGGAGGACACTATTGATATAGCTCAGCGCCGGTTCAATCTGAAAGGACTCACCTTTTCTGACCTGGTTACGGACGTGGGCCATATATTTTTTCGCCGCCACATAAATCATTCTTATTTCCTCTCCTTCACCCGGTTCTTCAGCAGTTTCCGCAACTGGTTGATCATCCTGTCTCTCTGAAATAATTTGCATCGCTGTTTCTATCGGCAATTCTCGGGCTGCCGTATCGACCGTCAGCGATGTTTGCGGGGTTTCGATCGTAATCGTCTCCTCGATCTTTATATCAATGGGGGTCTCCTTCGGATCTCCTGATTTCAGTTTAAGAATATCAATTTCACTCAACCGTAAAGACAGGCGTGCTTCTGCCAGAGCGGCCTCGGCAGTCTCCTTCTGTTCTGCCGATTGTTCCTGCGACTCAAGATTCGCGGGAATCTTTTTTTTACCCATAACAAGATCGTAAGCACGCGCCATGATTCAATTCACCCCAAATATCAATTATAAATTCGTGAAGCTGGAAACAGATTTTTTTCGTAAGCCTCGTTACACATAAAAAAAGAGCTTCTCAGATCACCGGAGACAGCATAGGCACAGGCCCGGCAGGAACCGAGGCAGCGAAACTTAAATATGCACCGTCCGCAGATCCCACTCAACTGCGAAGGCGTTTCTTTCCTCAGTTTTTGCAAAAGCGGATGATGTTGCCAGATTTCCGTTAGATCATCCTTTGCAATGTTTCCCATATTAAGGTCCGTTTCCGTCTGACCGATCCCGCATAAAGATACCGTACCATCGGCAAGAATGCCCAAAATATTTAGAATATGACATTCAGACAGAGGATTGCTGGTGACGGCATGGAGTGATTTCAACCCGATAGGCATACAGAAGTAGATCTCCGTTTTATAATCACTGCCGAGATCAGCTTCGATCCAGCGATCAATTCTGATCAGTTCTTCAATATCAACATTTTCCCGGCGTTGAAAGACCTTTTCCCCACGGCCCGTGGGCATGACGGGATTAATCTTGAAGGAAGAAACCTCAAGATCGTCGCAGAGGTCTGCCAGAGGTTCAATCTCCAGGACATTTTCTTTATAAAGGCTCATTATGACCTGGGTGCTTATATTCTCCGCCCGCAGATAATGAAGGGCGGCAACTGATTTCTCATGACATCCCTTCATTCCCCGGAGTTTGTCATGCTGGACCGCCTGCGCACCGTCCAGGCTGACAGATACCTGCCTGACCTCACACTCTTTGATGACCCTAGCCGTATCCCTGTCAATCATGGTCCCATTCGATTCGATATCAATACAGAGGTCCTCTCTGCGGAGAAACCTCATCAGTTCGACAATATCCTTGTGGAGAAACGGTTCACCTCCCGTAAGCTTAACCGTCCCCAGGCCCAATTCCTTCGCCGCAATAATGGTCCTCCTAAGGTCGTTAAAATCCATTGTCTGCTCATCTCCATCCTCAGGGGCATGGGGAGAGACCCAGCAATGCCTGCACCTGAGATTACAACGCTCGGAAAGATACAGATACAGGCTCGTCAGGGGATATTCATCGGAAACCATTGTTCTCACATTTTATCAGAAACTGCATTGCCGCCAGACCCTCCATAAATAGTACCGTATCCGCCGCCATTTTCTCAATACCTATGTCGGGGTAGAATTCCACCAAAAGACTGATTATATCGCCCACTGTTTTTCGGCCGTCGCACATCTCATAGATATTGACACCGTTGGCATTCATATACTTCAGATTGCCCGTATGGGGATCAAAAAGGAAGGCCCCCTCCTCCTCTTTTCTGAAGACAATCTCCGGATTCGGTTTCAGGCAATCTTCCCTTGCAACAATTTTCGTGCCGTTAGGCATAACACCCACCTCTCGGCCCTAACTACTTCTTTTTTAATCAAGAATCAATAATGAATTTTAAAATATTTTGTTCCTTTTTTCTCCCGCCCCTGTTATCTTATCCTGCAATGTACGCGACAATCGATCATGCCCTATTTTCGCTGATCAACCATCAGCCGGCGCCATGCCTCCAGGAAGCTCTGTCTTCACCGGAATTATTTTCCTATCTGGAGATAAACGGCGTTGCCGGGGTAATGTTTTACCACCTCCAAAAGGCGGGCCTCCAGCACCTTGTCTCTCCGGACGTTTATGAAGCCCTTAAAGATCGTTTCCATTCCCAGATAAGGAAGAATATGGAGTGTTCCGCAACAGCGACGATAGTTTTTCGCCTGTTGCAGAAGGCAGGTATCCCTTTTATTGTCTTGAAGGGTATTGCCCTTTCCGAACATGTTTACCCCCACTTTGCCATGCGCACCACCTCGGATCTTGATATCCTTATCCGTAAAGACGACCTGCTGCGCGCCGACCTGGTCCTCACTCAAGCCGGTTATCAAGCCTGGGACAGCACCCCCCAGCAGGCGCTCCTCAACCCCCCGGGTTATCTTGCCAGCCTTGAATACCACAAACCGGGGATATCCTTCGCCTACGCTCATCTCCATTGGCATCTTGTCAATACCTCAACCCCCGCCACTGCCTTCATTAAGAAAGTGGACATGGAGAGAGTCTGGGAGAAATCCGTCATCGCAAAAGTTGCTGCTACGGAAGTCCGTCTCCTCTGCCCGGAGCATCTCATCATTTATCTTTGTGAGCATGCCTTAAGGGTTGGCCACTCTTTTGACCGTCTTATTCTCATTTGCGATATTCTCAACGCCGTCAAGACTTATGAGGCCAACCTTGACTGGAATATCGTTGCTGCGGAGGCGAAAGCCCTGGGTCTCCTGAATTTCGCCTATCTCGGGTTGAAGGTCGTTCAGTCCTACGGTGGGAAGGAATTATTGAGCGATGACATATTTATGAGACTTGCCCCCCCTGCCCTTTCCCGGACAGAGCGTCTCTTTCTTGCTCTTCAGGAAAACCATTACCGTATACGCGGGAGCAGTTATCTTATCTATATGGCCCTGAGCAGGGGGCCATTAAATAAGGGTCATCTGGTCCTGCGAACCCTGTTTCCTCCCCGCCCCATTCTTGCCCAGCGGGGGCGATTTAAATTACGGGCACCAATAAATATTTTGTATCTTCAAAGAATTCGTGAAATAGGCTCTCATCTGTTAAGAATATTTCAGTATTTACACCGGATGATCTATCCATGAAGGGCGTTCTATTTGCCCTATTTCCTAACCGGAGAATGCAGTATCTACTATTGATTTTTGATATCTTTTATGGCAAAGTGCCCTCGAAATGGATGGTGCGGTGTTTTGAAAGCAAGGCAGGGGGGGAAGAGAGATGACCATAACCCGTAAGAATGTCTCGTTGATCATGTTGCTATGCCTGATGACAGGCGTTCTTACCGCTTGCAAACCCGTCGGCGTGGTAAAGGGTATCCCCGTAAAAACTTATAAGATCCCGACGGAGGATCTTGCTTTAATTGAAAAACAGTCGAAAAAGAACACTGAAGAAATCCTGCAATTAACCCAGACCCGGCAGAACTCCGTCTTCAAGGAAACAAATGGCGTGCCGGAGTACATCATCGGTCCCGGCGATGTCCTTACTTTGACGTACTGGATGCCCTATGCCCCCTCTTTATTCACCACCGGGCAGCAGACACAAGGCTCCGCCGAAGGCTTCATGCAGACAACTTCCACTGTGACAGTCCGTCCTGACGGTAAAATCACTTACAGTTTCGGAGACGATATTCCCGTGGCCGGCCGTACGGCCAATGAAGTTCGTGAGATTCTTTTGGACAGGGTAAAGGATTACATCAAAAAACCAAGACTGGAGGTTCTCGTCAAGGAATATAAGAGCAAAACGGCTCTTTTATTCGGACGAATCAATAGTTTGCAGAGTTCGCTCGGCATGACCGGGCCCGGAAAATATCCCCTGAAAGAAAAGACGTCGGTCCTCGATCTCATCATCACGGCGGGAGGACCGGTCACGGGAGTTCCACAGCGGAGCAACCTCAGGACGGACGCCAATTATGGCGGCAATGGGGATTTACGTAAGGTTGATCTCGTCAGAAAAGGGAAAAAGTACACCCTGAATCTCTACAGTGCCCTCTTTGGAGGGGACATGAGCAATAATGTCATCCTTGACAACGGCGATATTATTACCGTACCCGATGAGCCCACGTTTGCGCGGAGGGTATATGTCTTCGGTCAGGTATACAGTCCCGGCGTCTTCAGTCTGACCGACGTCAATGATTTGTTGACGGCTTTATCCTATACGGGCGGCTATACACCCCTTGCCGTTCAAAAGGACATTAAGATTGTCAGAGAATTTAATGAGAGAAAGGGCAAGCCCCTTGTCCTCTCCGTAAATCTGGATGATATCCTGAAACGGGGCGATATGTCGCAGAACATCCCTCTTCAGGACGGGGATCTGGTGTACGTGCCGAGGATGCTGATCGGCGACATCAATGAGTTTATCGCCAACATCAACCCCCTCATGACTTTCTTTACATCAACGGTGCCACCGGCTCAGGTCATGCAGTACTGGTTGAAAGACCCAAACAAACTTAAATTCTAAAGCCCCTGTTGTGAACGGAGACGCTAAGCCATTTATACAACGAAGTTAGTATTCTTATTTAAAGGCGCAATCAGTGAGTCATGAAATGGTGAAATCAGGAGAAGCCCGTACATGCTGAAATATGACCTGAACCTGCGGGAATACTGGCGCATTATCAAGCGCCGCAAATTAATTATTCTCTTTACCGTCATCGTCATGTCCATCTTCAGTTTCATTTCCGCCATCCTGGGCAAGCCCGTACCGATATACAAAACATACTCCACGATCAAAATTGAAAAGAGCGTTTCCTACGTGGGCATGAATGCCGCTCAGTCCCTGAGCGGTGCATCCAACGCTATGGAAACCCAGACCTATGTGATCAAGAGTTACTACATCCTTGAGCTTACTGCCAAGAAGATGGGCCTGATTCCTGCGGATCTCTCCCCGGACGAAGTAAGGCAAAACAACAAATACATAAACATTATTATGGATTTGCAAGAGAGGGTCCATACGGAACAGCGAGGGAACAGCGACCTTGTCGATA
>DMAT01000189.1 GCA_003451635.1 Syntrophus sp. (in: bacteria)
ATTTGAAGGATATTTATAAAAAAGTCGGGGCCAGGTCTTGAAACGTGCATTATTTTTCCTCACGTTCAAATTCTGTTTATTGTGACAAGCGAGAGCAATGTTGCATAGTGATTGAGAATTGTCAATATGCGTTTAAATTAAATAGTTTTCACTGATTAACGATCGAAAGCTGGCATATTGGAGGAGATATCGTTTTTATTGAGTTCAGGAAGTACTCTTTGAACTGGATGAGCCATATAAAAATCTCTGGTCCATGGCCCCCCGGTGTCTCACACCTGGTTTGACCGTATCCACCATCAGCAATTCACTGTTCTCAAGCCGGTCTAAAAACTAACCTGATCGCCCCGTCTTTCTATTCAAAAATCCCCTTTTTTAAAACCTGTCAAGCGATATTTTATTCATTCCGCGGTCTCCTGACACACCAGGACACACCAGTACACACTTTGAGCCCACTTTTTTCTCCGCCCGTCAATTCCTCTCAAAATAGGGGTTATAATGAGCCCGCTCATAATTATCTCCTTTTTTTCCCACCCGGGAACGGACCATGCCCCGTTTTCGGGTGGGAAAAATAAACTCGGTGTCGATATGGCCAGAAACAAGATCACGACGATGGGGTTGCAAAAGAGAGTCGAGGAATTGATCGCCTCCGGCGTCACCACGTCCGTCGGTATTGCCAATGCCCTCCAGGCCGATGGGAAGAAAATATCTCAGCCCACGGTCTGCCGCTACCTGAAAGAGGTTAAAGACACCCGACTCCAGGAGACACAGCAGATTGTCCAGGCCCATGTACAAAAAACCGTCCCCGCCGATCTTGCGGCCCTGGAGGAGATGGAAGTTCAATGCCTGGAATGGGCACGGGAAGAAAACGGCGACTTTTCGCATCGCCTGGCCGCAAAACATATTTTCGACAAGCTGGATGACTGGTTAAAAATCATCCGGGACGTAGAAGCAATGTCCGCCGCTACCATCGAAGAACGGATTCAATCTCGAAAGACTGCCGTCAAGGAAATCATCCGCCAAAGCATCCGTTTTGTCGTCGATGAACTGCACATGCAGAAATCCAGGACCAACGCCATGCGCATGGCCGCGAACATCATCGACCTCAAACTCCGCTACGCCGGCCTCATCGACGGCAATAAGGACGGCGGAATATTCTTCGTGGACCGGGAACGGGGTGACGAACTGATCAAGGATGAAAAAACAGGCCGCTTAATGGTCATCCCGGGAGGAAAGAACTGATGGCCTCGGATCTCGTCTTCGATCTTTCTCCCACCCAGACGGCCTTTGTCCACAGCGCCGCCCATATCAATCACCTGACCGGACCCATGGGAGAAGGTAAAACCCATTGCGGCGTGGCCCGGCTCCTTGCCCACGCTTACCGATGCAAGCTGAAACCACTCCAGGCCGCCATTATCCGCGATACTCACGAAAACATCAAGACATCCACGGCCATTTCCCTAAGAGAAGTCTTAGGCGACCGGGCCGTCTTCAAAAACGACTATAAAAAACTCTTCATCAAGGCCGAATTTCCGGTTGAATGCGATCTATTCGGCATCGACGACCCCGCATCCGTCAGTAAACTCCAGGGACCGCAGTATGGTACGATCTGGCTGGAGGAACCTGCCCCCATCCACGAAAAGGCAAACGCCGGCCTTCCCAGGGAGGTGTTTGATATGTCCATCTCCCGCGCCGGGCGTCAAAAGGGCAGCATCCCAAACCTGCAGATCACCCAGAACCCCGCCGACGAAAACCACTGGACCACGGAACTGCAAGACGAACCCTACGAGTACATGATCGCCGACGACGGCACGGTCATCACCAAACGGACCTTCCACATCCGGAAAGGGGAGAACAAGTTCCTCACCGCCCTGCAACGGGCCATGAATCAGGCCGCGTTTAAGAATGATCCCGGGAAGTGGGCGCGCTATGTGGAAGGAAAAACTGCCACTGTTCACCAGGGAATATCCGTCACGCCAAACTACGGACCGGAACGGCATTATAGCCAGAAAATCCTTCCCATCTATCCGAATCTCGAATGCTACCGCTGGTGGGACGGCTATCAACATCCATCCTGTGTTATCGCCCAATACAATCCCGCCGGTCAATTGGTAATCCACGATGCCATGGTTATGGTCGGCGCCGGCGTCAAAGAGTTGATCGGGGAAAAATTACAACCCCTTCTCATGTCGCCCAAGTACCGCGATCGTAAGATTCCTTCCTGGCGCGATATCGGTGACCCTTCCATGACCACATCCGACCAGAGTACGAACACCATGACGGCCGCCAAGATCATTCAGCAACTACTGAAAACCCGCTTCGAGAAAGGCCCGGTCCGCTGGAATATGCGGATCGAGCCCATAAATAACGCCTTGGGCCGCTCCATCTCCGAAGGGCGCCCTTTGATTGTTATCTCCGCCTCCGCCGTCCCCGTTCACCGGGCGCTCAAAGGAGGATGGCATTACAAAGTGGACAATAACGGCCACCGCCTCGGTAACGAGGCAGTTAAGAACGAGGCGGATCATGTCGGCAATGCCTGTGGCTACGGCATAGCCATTCTTTTACCCTACAACGTCCGGGATGATTACAAGAAGAAAAAAGAAGAAGTCGATCGTGCCGCCAAGATGAAGCGTGCCGCGTCATATGGTGTCGGCAGCAGCGTCGGCTATTCCTTCCCCGGCTCCGTCATTGGAGGAAGAGCGTAATGTATTATGAATACTTTCCCCGATATGAAGCCTTCGATATATTCTCATGGCCATGGAATATTCCGTTGACACATGCATGTTTCTACCACCATTTCACCGGAAAATCGCGCCGAGGCAAAAAGAATAAACGCCGCGAGGCAAAGCGGAGACGAAGAGCATGACCCCCCCTATCAAAGTCAAGAAAGGCAAAATAAGCCGCAAGAAAGAGCAGTACTGGCCCATGCGGCTAGGCGGCCCTTATTCGAAAGCGGAAGGCGACGCTAAGGAAATATTCAAATGCACAGGTTGCGGCGCCGTAACCAAACCAAAAACCGGCTGGAGCGGAACCCCGGACAAGCATCACTGCCTCCCCGGATGCCAGTGCAATCATGGCGACTGGAAACCCGGCGGTGTAACGCAGATCTTCCGCAAAAACTTTGACCAGATATACCCGAACGCCCCCGGCGCGGGATTATAAAGGAAACACATGGCCGCATACGAACCGAACACTGACCCTACCCAAGAACTCCTGGATCGAAAGCGCGCGATCGAGCGCCGCATCGCCGCCATTGAGACCGGTCAGATCGATACCCAGGAACTCGCCGAACGCGAGGAAGCGGCCGCGGCCTACGCGGGGGAAAACGAACAGCATTTCGCCTCTTATCTGCAGGACTGCATCAACCAGTCTGTCAAGGCCAATACGGAGATTCGTAGAATTCAGGCCCATTGCTACCGTGTCTACCAGGAAGACGAGCCCGTGAACTTTGCCAAAAAAGAACCCTGGCAATCCCGGATCGTGGTCCCCAAGCCATTCGGCACGGTGCAATACGGAGCCTCGGCGATAAAACGCGCCTTCACGCCGAAGTTTCTTTCCATCACAAACGTCAAGAATGAAAAGCACGGAGAATTCTGGCAAAAAGTCCTTGAAAATCAGCTCAACGATCAACACGCAAAGTTTGTCATCCGCTTCACCGACGCCACGACCATGGCTCTGGCCATCGGGATCAGTATGGAAATGATTCCCCAATGGATTCCCGGTAAGGGATTTGCCTTCAATCTGGTTGAACCATGGAAAATTCACCGCGATCCCGACGCCTCGCCCCGTGACCCCCAGTCCGGTCTATACTGGATTCACCAGGAATGGCTCGACTGGCACATACTGAAAGAGGGGGAAAAACTTGGGAAATACGAAAAAGTAGGCCGCGTTCACGATACTGAAACCCCCGTAGGCGACAATCCCTGGATGACGCAGGAAGCTATCGCCGCCCGCAAAGGTATGATCTGGGAGCGGGCACAGTTCCGGCCCATGATCCTGACCTCGGAATTCTGGGGCGTCGTCCTGGACCCCAAGGGGAATATGCTCCTTCCGAATGCCCGTTTTACCACCGCTGCCGGCCGTATCATCGAAAAACCCCGCGCCGTAACTTATAAGATGCTCCGCTGGCCGGGAATCGCTTTTTCCCCCATGCCGGATCTCCTCAAATTTAACGGCCGGGGACTCCTGCATGGCATTTTGTCCCTCTGGGAATCCATGTGCAACCTCATGTGCCTCCATAACGACAATCTCCAGTGGATAGTCAACCCCATGACGGAGATCAATGTAGAGGCCCTGGTAGATGCCGCGGATACGGAAACCTGGCCGGGAAAGGAATATCTGGTCCGCGACACGGTCAACGGCCTAGAGCAACAAAATTGTGACGAGAATTCCATAGTGAATCGATTAATTAGTTTTGA
>DMAT01000047.1 GCA_003451635.1 Syntrophus sp. (in: bacteria)
GCCCACCAAAGCACCATCGGAATAAACTCCCAAAGTCATTATTGAGGGGACTGCCCCCTTATACTACCTTATTGGCCCCTGTTTGCCGGACCATGTTTCCGGCAGCCAAAAGGGAATCAAATGTTCCCGCATCCGTCCACCAACCGTCCAGGAGATCCCAGGTCAGTTTTTTTTGACGGAGGTAATAATTATTGACATCCGTGATTTCCAGTTCCCCTCGTTCCGAGGGTTTGAGGGTGCGGATAAAATCAAAGACCTTACTGTCATACATATAGATCCCGATCACCGCATAATTTGACGCCGGGGACGAAGGCTTTTCATCGATCCTGACAATCCGGTCTCCTTCAAAGGCGGGGACGCCAAAACGTTGCGGGTCCGTGACTTCCTTGAGGAGAATTTTTGCCCCTTCCTTTTGTTGTCGGAAGGCTTCCACCGCCACATGAATGTTGTTTTCAATGATGTTGTCCCCAAGGACCACAACGATCTTGTCCTGATCCGCAAAATACTCGGCAAGACTCAACGCGGCGGCGATGCCGCCCTCCCCTTCCTGGTAGGCGTAGTTCAAATGTTTCAGGCCAAACTCCCTGCCGTTGCCCAAGAGCCGCAGGAAATCACCGGCGCTGTTTCCGCCGGTCACGATCAATATTTCATCAATCCCCGCATTTACGAGGATACTTATGGGATAATAAATCATTGGCTTATGATAAATGGGGAGGAGATGTTTATTTGTCACCTTTGTCAGGGGAAACATTCTGGTTCCAAGTCCACCTGCCAGAACGATACCTTTCATTGAAATCTCCTTTCACAATTTTTATTACTGTCCCTATTACAAATCAACCACGAAGGTCAATCATAAAATATGTCATAGTAATATTGGTTTCCCGTGTGTGAATGAGGGATGTAAATCCGGCCCGGACATGATATGAGAGAGGACGATAAAGAAAGCGAAGGGTCTCCCTACCAATGAAAAATGATGAATATTACATGCGCAGGGCGCTGAAGTTAGCTAAAAAGGGGGCCGGACGGGCAAGTCCCAATCCCATGGTCGGCGCCGTAATAGTTAAAGACGGCAGGATCATCGGAGAGGGCTATCATGCCTGCTGTGGAGAAAACCATGCTGAAATCAATGCAATAGAAAGGAGTGCCGAAACAGTCGCCGGGGCTGACTTCTATATCACCCTGGAACCATGCAGCCATTACGGGAAAACTCCCCCTTGCGTTGAGGCCCTGATCAAGCATAAACCTGACCGGGTTGTCATCGGCGCCATGGACCCGAATCCCCTTGTCGCAGGCCGGAGTATCGCCCTTCTTCAGAAACGTGGCATTGAGACGCTGGTGGGGGTTCTGGAAGCAGAGTGCCGACTCTTAAACGAAAAGTTCTTCAAATTCATGACTACGGGTCTTCCCTTTATCACCTTGAAATACGCCCAGACCCTCGACGGTCGCATCGCCACGGCCACAGGGCACTCCCGCTGGATAAGCTCCCCAGAATCGCTACGTTATGCCCATCGTCTCCGGGGCGCCCATGACGCTATCCTCGTCGGCTCGGGAACGGTTTTGCTCGACGATCCGGAACTCACTGTCCGCCTTGTCAAAGGCAGGAATCCATTGCGGATCGTTCTGGACAGCAGGCTGCGCATATCTCTGGAGTCAAGAATCCTGCAAAACCAGAATCAGGCCAGGACCATGATCGTCACTACAGAAAGGGCCGCCAAAGGTAAGTTGAAGCGTCTTAGGGATATGGGGATTGAACTGCTGTGTACCAATATGACAGAGAAAGGGGAAATCAATCTGTCCGACCTTTTTCTGAAGCTGGGACAAAAGAGCGTCTCCTCTGTTCTAGTCGAGGGGGGATCATCGGTCATTACCTCAATCCTCAGGGAAGGGCTGGCCGACAAGCTCCTCGTCATTATTGCCCCCAAGATTGTCGGTAAGGGCATCGAAGGGGTCGGCGACCTGGGCATTACCCTCATGGATCAGGCCATGACCCTGTTTCCAATCAAGTTCAAAAAACTCGGGGCCGATTTCCTCGTGGAAGCTAAAATTGCAGTTGATTCAGGATATGCAGGGCCGCCCTGACGCCGTCTAGGGCGGAACTTATTATGCCTCCCGCATAGCCCGCCCCTTCCCCACAGGGGTAAATACCTCGCACAGTGGTGCTCTGGCCGTCGTCGCCCCTGGCAATACGGACCGGGGAGGACGTCCGCGTTTCTACTCCGATGAGATTGGCCTCCGCAGTGATGAATCCGGGAATCGCCTGCTGGAATTGCCGGAGGCCCAACCGTATCGAATCATACACATAATCGGGAAGGATCGACCTTAGGGAAGCGGCCCTGACACCCGGAAGGAAGGAGGTAGCGCCGGTCACGGGGCTGTCGTGGTCCTCAAGAAAGTTGATTAGTCCCTGGGCGGGGGCCTTATATGTCCTTCCACCGGCGTCGAATGCCCTTTCCTCCCAGGTCCGCCGAAAGGCAAGACCACTGAGACCCGAGGAGCCGCAGGCTTCATAGTCTTCGGGATGGACATTCACGACAATAGCGCTGTTGGCGTAAATACCGCTGCGAGCCGACAGGCTCATCCCATTGGTCACGATACCTCCTTCCCCGGAACTGCTGCCGATTACCTGACCGCCCGGACACATGCAAAATGAGTATACGGACCTCTTCAACTCCGGCACACGGGCCGTTAAAGTGTAGTCCGCCGGAGGCAGAACGGGATGTCCTGTCCAGCTACCATACTGAATCCGGTTGATATGCTCTTGGGGGTGTTCGATGCGCAACCCCATGGCAAAGGCTTTCGGGACAAGTTCAATACCTCGGTCTTCCAGCAATCGGTATGTCTCTTCAGAGCTCTGGCCAATCGCCAGGACAAGGTGGTCAGTCTTGACTTCCCCGGCACCATTGATGATGATCCCTTCCAGATGATTCTTATGAATAATCAGGTCTGTCATCTTGGAATTGAAACTGATTTGACAGTTCAATGACATAAGGCGCTTGCGAAGATTAACGAGGACCTTTCGCAAACGATCCGAACCTATATGAGGTTTCGCATCCGTTAATATTTCCGGCGCGGCCCCCATATCCACCAGGGTCTTCTTCACCCAATCGGTATAGGGATTGCGAACGCGGCTGGTCAGTTTGCCGTCGGAAAAGGTCCCGGCGCCGCCTTCCCCGAAATAGACGTTGCTGTCGGGAAGTAACATTCCCTGATCCCAGAATGATTGGACGTCCCGATGTCTTTCCTCAACTACCTTTCCCCTCTCCAGGAGGAGGACGGGGCATCGTTGAAGAGCAAGGAAAAGAGCGGCAAAAAGCCCGGCGGGGCCACACCCGACAACTATGACCTTTTCACCTGCCTGCAAAACGGGAGCAAAAGAAATGGGCGCCGGTTCTGCCTGGACGCTGCTCAACTTGACTCCAGACGGAAGATCTGCAGGGGCCGACCAATCGTCTCCCACGGTAAAAGCGACGTTATAGGTAAAATGGGGAGGCCGGTTACGCCGGGCATCAAGAGATTTCCTGACCACCTGCGGATCATCGATGTGGCTTTCGTTAATATGCAACATCGCGGCGACTTTAGAGTATAATAACCGCACGTCTTCATCCAGGTTGAGGGAAACACCCTCAATTCGCCAGCGTTTCATGAATTTCTCCATTGCAAAAATAGATGGTTTGATATAATCAGCCCAATCGCAGATTCAAACCTTTGCCGCAAGGATTTTTTATGGCCTGGTACGCCGTCCACACAAGAAG
>DMAT01000224.1 GCA_003451635.1 Syntrophus sp. (in: bacteria)
TATTCGCCGTCTTGAGCACCGGCATGTTTCACGGAGGAAGCGATGGAGATAATGCGTTCAAACAACTGCCTGAGAATATGCAGGCCTCCCAGGACCATAAGGAAGATAAAGGCGATAAGTGCAAGCTGGTGGGTATTCAAGAAAACCCGGTGGTGATAAAATCCATAAAATAGCACCAGGAAGGGAATAATAACGAGGAGGGACTGGATGATGATGAGCTTCCCGTGGATGCCCATGTTTTGTATGCTGTAACGCTTGAGGTAATTATTATCCTTCATGCTTTTTTCCTAAAATTTATTGGAGGGAGATACATGCATTTCTACTACTCACTTGGATAGCGGAAGCAAAATTTAATGTCAAGCTGATTATATATTTGCCTCACACCCATAACACAATGAAATATTAAATGATTGACAAATTTGTCAGGGTCGGTTACTCCGAACCGTCAGGAATATTAGGAAAAGGTCGCTCCGAATCATTTTGATAACTTCTGAAAGACGCCATTTACGCTCTTCGTCTCGCTGGAGGGGGGTTTTAATCCTTCTGCCCGCCCTGATCTTCTTTTCCGCAGGATACAGTCACAGTGCAGAACCCCAGGCAGAGAAACGTCCCCGCATTGGCCTGGTCCTGAGCGGCGGTGGAGCCCGGGGGATCGCCCATATCGGCGTCCTGAAGGTCCTGGAAAGCATGAGGGTTCCCATCGACTGTATCGCCGGAACGAGCATGGGGGCCATCGTCGGCGGCCTTTATGCAGCGGGCGCTTCTCCTGCCGATCTGGAAAAGCTCGTTACCAGCATTCCCTGGAACGAGGCCTTTACGGATAAACAAACCGCCGACAAGCTCTCCTTCCGCCGCAAGGAGGATCGTTACGCCGATAAGATAGATCTGAATCTCGGCATCAGGGACGGTCGTTTGAACACTTCGAGGGGCCTTGTCCAGGGGCAAAACCTGAATCTGCTCCTGAAAGAGATGCTCCTCCATACTGCGGATGTCAAGGACTTTGACAGGCTCCATATCCCCTTTCGGGCCGTGGCCGCCGATATCGAAACGGGACAGGCGGTGGTTATCGGCGCCGGGGACCTTTCCGAGGCCATCCGGGCCAGCATGTCCATCCCCGGCATTTTCGCTCCCATGGAAATCAACGGAAGAATGCTCGTCGACGGCGGCATCGCCAACAATCTCCCCGTCGATGTAGTAAGAGGCATGGGGGCGGACATCCTCATCGTCGTCGACATCGGGACGCCGCTCCGGACCAGGGAGGGGCTTAATTCCCCTACCAGCATCACCGCTCAGGTCATGACCATCCTGATTCAGAGAAACGTCCAGGCCCAGCTCAAGACCCTTAAACCGGAGGATATCCTCATCCAGCCCCAACTTGGCAATCTGGGGACCACCGATTTCTCAAAAACCGCCGAAGCCATGAATATCGGTCAGGATACGGCAAAAAAGTTTACCGACCGTCTGTCCCGGTTGGCCGTGCCCAACGAATCCTATCAGGTTTATCTGGCCCGTCAGCGACAGCAACCGATGGAACTCCCGATAATTGACTATGTCAAGGTGGAAATAAAATCGCCTCTGACGTCCCCGGCCCTCCGGACTCCGACGGGAGGGAAGAATGCCCTAGACATCAATCTTGATTTAAGCACCAAGCTGAAACAGATGACCGGCATCCCATCAATAGTGGGAAACAGGTCTAATATTTCCCCCAAGGTCCTCGAGGCCCAGATAGAAACAAAGACCGGTGAAAAGCTGGACGTGGATACCCTCAATAAAGACATCACCCGCCTCTATGGTCTCGATACGTTTGAGCGGGTCGATTTTCACCTTGAAAAGAAAGATGGGAAAACAGGCCTGATTTTCGATCCCGTGGAGAAATCATGGGGCCCCACTTACCTGCGTTTCAGCCTGAGTCTGGCCGACGATTTTAAGGGTGACAACAGCTATACCATCGGGGGACGGATTACGAGGACGGAGATCAATGCCCTCGGCGCCGAATGGCGGAACCAATTGCAGATCGGCGATCTCCCCCGTGTATTCAGTGAATTCTACCAGCCTCTGGACTTTGGGACGCGATATTTTGTCGCCCCCCGGATCGAGTATCGAGAGTGGAACGCCAACATCTTCGCTCCCAGCTCCGGCAATGTCATCGCCGAGTACCGGACCAAGGAACTGCTGGGCGGTCTGGATGTGGGGCGGCAGTTCGAAAACTGGGGGGAACTCCGTGTGGGCTTAATACGCGGTTACGGCGCTACCCGCCTCAATGTCGGTGATCCTTCCCTCTGGCCGACGGAAAGTTTTAATGTCGGAGCAATAACCTCATCATTTTCCTACAACACCCTGGACAACTTCGAGTTTCCTCTCCGAGGAGCCAGCGGCGGGGCCAAGTTGCTCTCTTCTCTTACCGAACTGGGGTCGGACAACAAATTTACCGGCATTGATAACGGCGGGTTGGCTGCGAAAACGTTGGGCAAGACAACCGTCATCCCGAAGGTTTTTTACAGGGGCATGGTTGACGGGGATGGGGAGATCC
>DMAT01000066.1 GCA_003451635.1 Syntrophus sp. (in: bacteria)
CATCACGGCGAGGAATACTATGCCATCGGTCACAACGGCAACCTGACCAATACCCAGTATCTGCGCTCTACCCTGGAGGCGCGGGGCTCCATTTTCCAATCCACCATGGACACCGAGGTGATCATCCATCTCATGGCCGCGCATTTAAAGGATGGGTTTGAGGAGGCTCTCGTCAGCGCCCTGTCTCAAATCGAAGGGGCCTACAGCCTCGTCATGATGACCCGCAACCGGATCATTGCGGCCCGGGATCCCCGGGGTTTCAGGCCGTTATGCCTGGGGCAGATCAACGGCGGCTGGGTGATTGCATCCGAAAGCTGCGCCTTTGACCTCGTGGGGGCAACCTACATCCGGGACATCAAACCCGGTGAAATCGTGATCATTGATGACACCGGCGTCCGCAGCCTTACCCCCTTTCCGGAGATGGAACACAGCCACTGTATCTTTGAACTGATCTACTTTGCCCGGCCCGACAGTCAGATCTTCGGCCAGAACGTATATCTCTGCCGGAAACGCCTCGGCCATCGCCTCGCCCAAGAGTACCAGCCCGACGTCGACCTGGTCATGCCTTTCCCCGATTCGGGCAATTACGCCGCTCTGGGTTATGCCGAGGAGAGCGGTCTTCCCTTTGAAATGGGAATGATCAGGAATCATTATGTAGGGAGGACATTTATTCAGCCCACCCAGCCGGTTCGTGATTTCGGCGTCCGGGTGAAGCTCAATCCGGTCCGGCCCCTCCTGGAGGGGAAAAGGGTGCTCATCGTGGAGGATTCCATCATCCGGGGCACCACCAGCCGCAACCGCGTTCGTAACCTGAGAAACAACGGGGTCAAGGAAATCCACATGGTCATCAGTTGTCCCCCCACCCGTCATCCCTGCCCCTACGGCATCGATTTCTCCGCGAAGGGAGAGCTGATCGCCGCCCAGAAGGGAGAAGTGGCGGCCATCGGCAAATTCATCGGCCTCGACTCCCTCTATTATCTATCCCTGGAAGGGATGGTGGAGGCGACGAGAATCCAGCATGAATCGTTCTGCCTCGCCTGCTATACGGGCCGGTACCCCCTGCCCCCCACCGAAACGATGGGAAAGCACTGCTTCGAACCATGACGGGATTTCAATTTGCCATTGCCTTCATCTGTCAAAAGAGGTGTGCCGGAGAGGCTTATCTGAATTGTGCTCAAAGCTTGTCCCAGCGAAGGCGGGGATTGCCTTCTTGACAGGTGATTCGACTAAAAGGTGCGCTGATTTCTCAAAAGGCGTCCCCTGCTCCATCTCACTTTCCCTACTGCATCGGCAATCTCAGCCCTTCGATACCAAATATCCATTGACAAGCAAAAACATCTCTCCTATACCTCAACCCAACAAAAGCAATTACTTATCAAAAAAGGACCCACATAAATCGATATGACGTTGAATGATGCACTGGTTAACGCCCTGATAGCCTTGGATATACGTTATGTCTTTGGTGTCAGCGGTGCAAACATAGAACTCTTTCATGATGCCATACATCGGCTGGGGCAGGGAAAGCTCCGGTCAATAATGTCAAAAAGTGAAGACGGGGCAGCTTTTATGGCGGATTGCCGGGCGCGCGTTCATCGGACATTGGGGGTCTGCTGCTCAACCTCCGGGGGAGGCATGATGAACCTAATCGCCGGCATTGCCGAATCATATGCAGAATCCGTCCCGGTATTGGCTTTGGTCGGACAGCCACCGGCAGAGTTGGAGGGGAAGGGAGCCTTTCAGGAGTCTTCCGGCATCGGCCGTAGTGTAGACAGCTTCACTCTCTTTAGTGCGGCATCCAAGTATGTTGCGAAAATTTGCAATCCTGATGATTTTTGGCACCACCTGACTGAGGCCATCAAAGCGGCTCTTTCCGGCCGCCACGGCCCGGCTGTTCTTCTGTTTCCCCGCAATATTTTTAATCAGGAGGTAGATTCCTGCCCGGAGGGCTGGGTTGAGAATCTGAGAAATTTTATCCGCCCCAAAGCCGTTACCGAAGAGATGGTTCATCCTCTTTTCGAGGCAATTCGTCTTGCCCATAAACCGGTTGTCATTATCGGGCATGGCGTGCGAAGATGCACTGATCAGCAGTCTGTGACGGACTTTGTCCATGCTGCCGGTCTGCCGGTTGTTACGACTATCTCCGGGCGCAGCGAATTTCCAAATGATGATCCCCAATATCTGGGAGTATTGGGTGTTGCGGGTCATCCCTCTGTCCACACCTACCTGAAAGAACAAGTCGATCTGATCATTGCCGTAGGAACAGGTCTCAATTTCATGACCAGACAACCCCTTGCCTCAGCACTTGCCGACAAGAAAATAGCCGTAGTCAATATCGACGCAGGTGAACTTACCCGCATTATTTCTCCTGAGCTGATCATCGAAGGAGATGCCGGGCATGTCTTTCAGGTTATGAAGAAGATGCTGGGGGAAAAACCGTTCAAGTTTCCGCCGATAGAAGACTACCGGCAGCAGACATACACGCCCGCTCTTGCCCCGGCTATTAAAGAAAATCTGCGCCACTCTGAACCCGGCGTGCCGCCTCTGCTGCAAAGTGAGGCGATTGCCATGCTACAGGAGTTCCTTCCGGAAAACGGTCATGTTCTTTACGATGCCGGCAACTGCGGCACCGCTGCAATTCACATGACGAAAGTGCCCCGGGGTTCGAGTTCTACCATGGCGCTCGGAATGGGCGGAATGGGCTATGCGGTTGCGGGAGCAATCGGCGCTCAGCTGGGATCGCCTGCCGGTGCGCGGACACTAGTCTTTGCCGGCGACGGTGCTTTTCTCATATCGGGATTCGAGATCCATACCGCTGTAGACTTGAAACTGCCGATCTTTTTTGTGATCTTCAATAATAACATGCACGGCATGTGCGCAATGCGTCAGCACCTTTACTTCGAGTCAAGGCTGGAGTGTGTAAGCTATGCACCCTTGAGTATTGCACAAGTGGCGCGAGGATTTGGTGATAACGATCATCTTTGGATAGGAAGTGCCGGGACGGTTGATGAACTGCGCGCACAACTCGAGAACTACCGACAACAGAAAGATATTCCCGGTGTCCTGGAACTTCGCCTGACACGCGAAGAGATACCCCCATTCACACCTTTTATCTCTGAGTTTGAAAAATATGCGGCAGAATCTCTTTGTCCCGCTGCTCTCATCAACGGAAAGTCCTAGGATTTGATTGATGCCGGGAGCGCAAATCATAGATGTCGTAAGCTTCATGCCCGAACATGTTGTTGATAATGCCGACCTGACTTTATTCAGTGAAAATAATTGCGATCTCGAAAACAACGCCTTTTTCAAAGGCGTCAAAAAAAGACGTTTTGCCTCGCCTGAGTATCAATCATCCGAACTGGGCGCAAAGGCGTTAAGTTGCCTCCTTGATAAAACCGGAACAAAAAGTCGGAATCTTGACCTCATTCTCTATTCATGCATTTTCAATGATCATTTCTGGCCCGGCATCGGACCTGCCATTCAATATCAGGTCGGGGCAGATCGGGCGACGGTTATCAATATTGATACGGGTTGCAGCTCTTACCTGTCGATGCTGAATACGGCCCGTGCTTTCATAGAGTCGGGTGTTTACAAGACTGTTGCCGTTGTAACGGTGACGAACTTTATTTCCCGCCTCCCGGAATTCCAGAAGTCCAAACACTCCTGGGTGCTGGGAGATGGGGCATCGGCGACCCTTTTAGTTGACGGCACTTCCAGCTTCCTGGCCGATTATGAACAGTCCCATGGCGAAAATTACGGCCTTTTCGTCTTTCAACCGGATAGGGCGGAAGGACGTTTTCTAAATTACTGGGAGCGCGGATCCGGACCGATTACGGTAAATTTTTCTCCGGAAATGGTTGCGGCGATCAGTGCCAATGCTCTTTACCTGGTGCCTGAGGCCATAAGGAAATGTATCGCTAAGGCCGGGATTTCAAATGACGATGTCTCTTTACTCATCACCCATCAACCCAATGCTTACTTTATCAGGGAATGGCGTGAGCGTGTCGGCATTGATGTACCGCGCGTTCACGACACTCTCGAATGCTACGGAAACCTTTTTCAAGGGTCGATCCCCGTAACCATGGCTGATGCCTTGGAAAGGCAGAAGGTGCATTCGGGAGATATACTGGCGTTTGGCACTTTTTCGAATGGCGGCGATTTCGTCAGCGCTTTGACGATACGCTGGGCATAATGTGTGATTAAAAGAATTTGTTACGAAACAAGGAGGAATCATGCCAGCATTACGCGATAATCTGGGACCGTGGAGTCGGGAAGGACTTGTCACAAATGGAGTAACGTCAAGAGAAATACCGGGGCTGTATTCTTGCGAAGATCATGGCATCCCCGATATAGCTGCAAAACTTCAGGAGATGACAAAGGATACATATACCCATGAAGAGATTTTCGGCAGCTTCTGTCACATCGGCATCTACATTCATTGTCCCGTTGAGATGGCCTTTGAGTACGCGGCAAACATATACAGCCTGGAGGAATGGACATTCAGCCTGCGTCAATTTCAGCATATCGGCGGAGGACTTTACAAGGGGCTGGAGTTTTTAGCCAAAGACACCCCCATTTACATTCGCGCCGAGGCTTACTCGGATTGCCGCGTGGTGGATTATCCCTGCGCCTGGGATCAGGGCGATGAGCTCTGGATGCGTTATTACTTCCGCTTCATCGATGCCATGCCGACTCTTCGCAAACCGGGGACGGTCATGCTGTGGACAAACTGCAAGCATCCCTATTACGACCGGGCTGTCACAGATGTTCCCGACAATATCGCCCAGGGTCGCGCGCGTACAGATCGCAAATGGGTAGGCGATATCTGGCCATATTTTGATGCCATCCATCGTATCGAAGCCATTAATCTGAAATTAATTTTAGAACATCGCTTCGCTAACAAATAGTGAAGAGCAGCTTATTGACTAATTGGACTACCTGCCTTGGTGCGTCTAGAGAGTGACGACGCACCAAGGAGAAGAGAAGACTTCTTATTTCCTCCACTTCCGTAAATCTTTCAGGGCGGCGGAATATTTGACGGCAAGGAAGGGGCGACGCGGTAGGAGATCAGCCCTGCGGATCTTTCTTCACGAATCAGCCCATCCCGGACCAATTCGATGAGATGGACATAGGTTTCATTCAGGGCCAGGAACTGATCGAACTCGGGTAAATCCATACCGAAAATATCCTGAGAAACAAAAAAAGCCGTCTTTGCACCCCTTTGCACGGATTCGTGGGTAAGTCTTTTCCTGATTCGGTGATGATCGCAGATCGCTTCGATTCTCCCTTGAAGATTGCTGAACGGCTGCCCATGGGCCGGATAAACCTTTTCCACGGAGAGGGTTCCCATCAAAGACAGCGAATCGAGATAGCTGCGGAGGGGACGAAACTCGGGGGCAAACAAATTGGGGCTAAGATTGGGGGTGATCTCCGGCAAGACATGATCTCCGGACAAGAGGATGCCCTCTTGAGGGAAATAGAACGACACATGGTCGTGGGTATGTCCGGGCGTCGGTATCACCTGCATCTCTTTTCCCCCGACCATAAACCTATGTTCGGGGAGGTAAAATTCATCGATGGTAAAAGAGCTGCCCCCTTTCTTGAAGGTCAGAAACAATCCGGAGATGAATTCGATTGCCCCCTCCGGAAGCCCGTGAATCAGGCAAAAGTCTCTGATCCGGTCCACAAAAAGAAACTCCTCGCCGTCCCTCATCAGGATGAAAGGCCGGCTCTGCTTGGACATGTGGATTCTGGCGCCGGAGATATTCTGAAGCCTGCCTGCCATGCCGCAATGATCAATGTGATAGTGGGTGATGAAAATCCGCTTGATGTCACCGATGGTTTTACCAATCCCCTGCAGGGATTCTTCGAGACGGACAAATGTCTCGGGGGTGTTGAGTCCGGTGTCCAGCAGCGTGATCCCGTCGCTGTCAACGGCAACGAAGGCATGGACGTGCATCAGCCGAAAGGGCATGGGCAGGGTGAGCATATAAAGATTATCGGTAATTTCTTCCAGCATGGCCATCCTTCCCGATTTTATTTGAGGTCTGGTCATAAAATATGGTTGATAAATGTCAAGACGATTTTCCCAATGCTCCGTGATAGTATATCAATTAGCCCTTCCCTTCTTTCAATCGTCATGGTATGTGGTCCGATATTTGGTAAAACACTCCTGGAAGATTACGATGGCCGTCGTAGAGACATGAAGATAAAGAACCTTCTCACCCCCATCTGCTGCTCCTGCCTGCTTACTCTCATCATGGGCTGCAGCCAGGAGAATCTCATCTTCTTTCCCGAAATTCTGCCACCGGACTACAAATACACCTTCTCCACGCCCTTTGAAGAAGCCAATGTGCCCGTTGAGGGAGCAACCCTGAATGCCGTTCTCTTCAAGGCCGCAAAGTCCAAAGGGGTCATTCTCTATTTCCACGGCAACGCCGGAAGCCTGCGGACCTGGGGAGATGTGGCCGGGGATTTCACCTCCCAAGGCTACGATATCCTGATTCCCGACTACCGTGGTTTCGGCAAGAGTACCGGAAGCATCTCGAATGAAAGGCAGATGCTTGCTGACGGGCTGGCGGTCTATGGCTATTTGAAAAAGTCATATCCGGAAAACAGGATCAGCGTTTATGGCAGGTCGATCGGAACGGGGGTGGCGGCATTCGTCGCCAGATCCGGCAAGCCGGGAATGCTCATTCTGGAGTCGCCCTTCTTCAGCCTCACCGACCTGGCATCCTATCACTACCCTCTTCTTCCCAAAGGGCTCATTTCCCTCTTCCTGAAATATCCTTTTCAAACGGATCTCTGGATCCCCGAGGTTGACTGTCCTGTCTATCTCATCCACGGAACCAGAGATGACATCATCCCCTTTGACGCCAGCGTCAGACTGGAGCGGCTAATCAAATCGCCCCACAAGTTGATCCGGATCGAAGGGGGCGGTCACAACAATCTCAGCGACTACGGCGCCTATGACCGGGAACTCGCCCTTATCCTTAAAGGCTATCAGCCGCAATAACAACTGATTCCGATTAGGGAGTTACGCTACTCTTCGATCGGGATGATCCGCACCCGCGCCGTCCCCTTGCCGAGAAACCCAAGTTGACCCGCCGCCGCCCGCGACAAATCGATGACTTCATAGCTGCGCTTGCGGCAGCGATCATTGACGATCACCACCACCGACCGGTCATTGGCGAGGTTCACTACCTTTACCCGGGTACCAATGGGAATAGTCGGATGGGCCGCCGTCAGCTTCCGAGGATTATAGATCGCCCCGGAACTGGTTCTTTTTTTGTTGTAGCGCTTGGCGTAGTAGTAGGCTTTCCCTGCTACGCCCTCCGATTCCTCCACAACGGAAGAACTCTTTTGCTCTTTTATAACTGTTTCCGGTGGGGAAGAATTCTCCGCCTGAAGGGGAGTCGTGGCAACAAGAAGACAAAGCTGAAAAGCAATAACCAAGGTCATTATCGTTCTCTTCTGACTCTCGAGGCGCATACCTGAATCCCTTTTTAAATCTTTGCGAAAATGGAAACGGCTCCATTAATCGGCGGTTTCTACGCCAATCCGCTCGTTCCGTCAACAATAAATGTAACTCACAACTGTAACAGCTTAATTTTGTTATCTAGAATGATTTTCCTTGACATAGGGGCGCCTTTCCATGTAGTCCCCGCTCGGAGAGGACGGTTATCCTGTCTACTCCCCTCAAGGGCACAAGCAAAACATGAGACGAACAATTTTCGATACCCCCGTCCTTAATCAGGTTCTCCACTTCCCGGCTATATCCTATCTGTTGATTTTTAGATGGAAAAAGGAAGGTCACGTCCCGGATGTCCCCAAGTTTGTCATGATCGCCGCCCCCCATACATCCAACTGGGATCTTCCCCTCACCCTGATCTTGTCCCTTGCCTTCCGAATGAAGGTCTTCTGGCTGGGAAAGCACACTATCTTCAGCCCCCCCTTCGGCAGCCTCTTCAAATGGCTGGGGGGCATCCCCGTCGACCGCCGCCAGGCGAACGACCTCGTAACGCAATGCATCCAGACGTTCAATAAGAGCGCCAGAATGATCATGGTCATTCCCCCGGAAGGGACGCGTTCAAAGGTGCGGTACTGGAAGACCGGTTTCTATTATATCGCCCATGGAGCCGGCGTCCCCATTGCCCTCGGTTATATTGACTACAAACGGAAGGCGGGAGGAATCGGACCGGCCGTGTTCACAACGGGAAATATCGAAGGGGACATGGTAAAAATTCGTGACTTCTACGCTGGCGTGACGGGGAAAAATCCCCATCAGTGGACGGAGCAGAGCATCGGCGTCACGAAGAAATAGACCCCGCCTCCGCACCTGTCCCGGCACCTTCCCTACACCCTGCGGCAACTCTTCCCAACAGCCCTTCTTACTACAGCTTTGCGACGGCCTCTTTAACCTGTGCCAGATAGCCTTTTCGCGCCTCGTCCTTTACCATGGGAACGGCGGGGAGGAAAAGGTGGTCCATGACTTCCAAACCGCAAAATTTATAGATCCCCGTATCGGAAGTCATCTTCATCGCCTCAAACATGCCGGAGGCGTCATAGGCAGCCTTGGGTGTCCCCTGGGTGTTGACGATCAGGACCTTTTTGCCCTTGAGATGGGGAACAAGGCCCTTGTCGTCGAAACTATAGGCAAAACCGTAACAGAAGACCCGATCGATGTAGCCCTTGAACATGGCAGGCAGGCCTGTCCACCAGACGGGATGGATGAACGTCATGACATCGGCCCAGGCAATGTGCCCCTGTTCCGCCTTGATATCCTGGGGCAGGTTGCCGGACTGGATGCCTTCAAAATCGGTTGCTTTAAGCACCGGATCGAAACCGACGGCATAGAGGTCCCGGACGACAACCTCGTGCCCTTTGGCTTTCAGGGTTTCCGTGACGGTCTCCAAAATCGCGTGATTGAAACTCTGCGGATTAGGGTGGGAATAGACAACAAGATGCTTCATCATGAACCTCCTATGGGCAATCAATGGTGCGAAAAATCGCGTTTGTCCTTAGTGAGTTAACGTTTTCGCATTATCACCACAACAAGCTCGGGAAATTGTCCCGCACCAAGCTACAGTGAATTTCCCGTTATAGATCAGCTTTCCTCAGCTCTTGCGGCTGGTTTTCACCTGGAAACCGCTTATCTGCTGTTTGACCTTCCCGCTTTTGCATTTGGGACAGGCCACCTTGGCCTTGTCATGATCGGAATCACTTATTTACAATGGCTAAGGTACAACGGGCGGCACAGATCAACTTACCGGCCTCATCGGTAATTTTCACATCCCAAACCGCCGTCCCTCTGCCATTGTGGAGCGGGGTGGCCGTAGCCGTCACCACACCCTTGTCCTTCCCGCGAATATGATTGGCATTGACCTCCAAACCCACTACGGTCTTCTTTTCCTGATCCACATTCATCCAGGCCCCCATCCCGGCCGCCGTTTCGGCCAGGACCGCCGAGGCGCCGCCGTGAAGAAAGCCCGTATATTGGCGGGTTCTATTGTCCACCGGCATCGTCAGGACCATTTTTTCTTTGGAGATGGTTTCAAATTGGATACCCAGGTGCTCCATAATCGTATCCCGATACTTGAAAGGAAGTTCCATTTGTCCGCCGCCTCCTGCATTCGATTTTTCATGAGAGGGAAAACACGCCCTTCTTCATACTATTGGAAGTCTTTGCATGCAACCTCTTTCAAATAAATGATATCATATAATTGTTCTTTGCCGACGCTCCGGCAAATATTCCGTAGAGACACAGCTTATCCAAGGGAATGGCCCGAAGCTGAACGCCCCAAGGCCTCACGAACCTTGGCGGCCAGGCCAGCCATGGTGAACGGCTTTTGGAGAAACTGCACACCCTCATCTAAAACTCCCTGGTGAACGATTACATTAGCCGTGTAACCGGACATAAACAAGCATCGCAGTTCCGGCTGTTCCACCCTGATCCGTTCCGCCAACACCCGGCCGTTCATTTTGGGCATGATCACGTCCGTTATGACCAGATCAAGCTGACCGTGGCGCTTCCCGACCAGACTCATCGCCTCGTCCGGAGTACTTGCCGTAAGCACGACATAGCCCAGCGAG
>DMAT01000263.1 GCA_003451635.1 Syntrophus sp. (in: bacteria)
CATGCGGCTCATATCCGCAGTGTCCCCTGTTCGAATCAGGGCACCGCCACCAATAGCTTCCCACAAGCTCGGCATACAGCCGGGCTTTTCTTATCATTGTTGACCGATATGCAAACTTTTTGCGGGTTCATCATGATTCCATGAGCAAAGAATTTACTCCGGGTTTCTTTTTTCGTAATCCCCATATTCAGACTCTCTTGGGGAGAAGCAAATTTCGCCTCAGGGAAAAAGAGACGTTGCGGCAATCCTCAGCGCCGGTCATCCTTGACGGCGGCAATGGCGTTCGCCTCCTTGGTTATCACTCAAGGCAACCGGGAGGTGACAGCCGCGGTCTGATCACCCTTATTCATGGCTGGGAGGGGAGTGCCGATTCCACGTATATTCTCTCCACGGCGTGTTTTTTTTTCCAGAGGGGTTTTGATGTTTTCAGGCTCAATCTTCGGGATCATGGAGAATCGCATCACCTGAATGAAGGGCTTTTCCACGGCGCCCTGATTCTTGAAACCTTCACCGCCATGCAGCACATAGGTAGTTTATGCAGGCAAGGCCATGTTTATATCGTCGGCTTTTCCCTGGGCGCAAATTACGCCCTCCGCATTGCCCTGAAACATGCCCGTGAAGGCACCATTCCATCCTTGTCCCATATCTTCGCCGTCAGTCCGGCCCTTGATCCCTATAAGTCAACATTAGCGATCGATCAGGGTCTCGCTATTTATCGCCGGTACTTTCTGAAGAAATGGAAGCGATCCCTGATCAAGAAAGAGATGCTTTTCCCGGATCTTTACGATTTCCGAGCCATGATGAAAATCAGTACTTGTATGGAACTTACCGAGGCCATCATGCCCTATTATCCAGACTTCAGCGACTATCGTCAATATTTCAGCCATTATACCCTCACAGATGATGCCTTTGACAGTTTATCCATTCCCGCCACGATCATTATTTCCGAGGACGATCCCGTCGTCCCCATTGTGGACTTCCACGATCTGAAACATCAGCATAATCTTCATCTTTCTATCCAGCGGCACGGAGGTCACTGCGGTTTCATCGAGATGCCTGGCTTTTCCTGCTGGTATGAAAAAATGATCTATGACACTATAAACGCCGAATGAATATGGATCCGAAACTTATGCAGCAAAACTATCGACTGCCGTTCATGATCAGAAAAAGCCTTGCCCCCTATGCCGGTGACTTTTCCCACAAGTGGCAAGAGATCAGGCATAACAAGCATGTCGGCCAGGCCAGCCAACTGGCCGCCGGGGTCTTGCTTCTTTTGTGTCATCGCGGGGGTCACATATCAGACCCGAGGGAACCGGGTGCGTGGGTCCTGCAATTGATAAAAAGATCTTCCCAGGTTAGCCAGGGAGGTGATATCAGTTGCCCGGGGGGCATGCTTCATCCCCTTATCGACTGGGCATTCAGTCTTTTTTTTATCAGAAGCGGCGTTCTGCCCTGCTCGCCCCTGTCTTTCGGATCGACCCGTACCTTGCCCCCTTCGGTAAGCAACAATATAAATTCTTTATTTCTGGCCAATGCCCTCCGCGAATCATGGGAAGAGCTGCATTTGAATCCTCTGCATATATCGCTGCTGGGGTCCTTACCGACTTATTCATTACATCTTTTTCGAAGGACCATCTTTCCCCTCGTCGCCATCGCAAGGAAAGACTGGACCCCCATTCCCAACCGGGAGGTGGACAAAATCATCGAAATACCGCTAGCCAACTTCTTCAGGGAAGATTCTTATGGAAAGTATATGATCCAGGCTTCGGAAACACTGCCGACGTCCGACCAGGGTCCCTGGGAATTCCCTTGTCTCATTCATGAGGATGACGGCGGCGAAGAAATACTCTGGGGGGCTACCTTTTATATCATTATGAGCTTCCTGAGGATAGTTTTTGACTTTCATCTCCCCGATCTGTATTCACAAAGAATCAGAAAGAAGACCCTGAATCCCGACTATCTTTCAGGAAACCGGTAAATGCCTCCCACGATACCTTCTTATCCGGATTTAAAGGCCTTTGTGTTTGACTTCGACGGGACGATTGCCGGCTTGAACATCGATTTCCCGGCGATGAGAAAGGCGGTTTTGGCACAGCTCACCAGCTTCGATATTTCCTGTGACGAGCTGCGCGACCTTTATGTGCTGGAAATGATCTCCGCAGGAAAACAACTCATCGCCAATCGTTTCCCCGGACGGGAAAATACCTATTATCAGCAGGCGGTCGCACTGGTAAAGGATATCGAAATAAATGCCGCCCGACGTGGATCTCTCCTCGAGGGAACCAGGGAGATGTTTATCCATCTGCGGGCGCAAAGTCTCAAGACCGGCATCGTGACCAGAAACTGCCGGGACGCCGTAAATATCGTTTTCCCCGATATCCTCTCTTTTGTGGATATTGTTCTTACCCGTGACGAGACCCTCCTTGTCAAACCAGATCCGGATCACCTGATAAAGGTCCTGGAGGCATTCTCGTTGCCGGCGGCAAAAGTAGCCATGGTAGGTGATCATGAGATGGACATGCAACTGGCGAAAGATGTAGGCGCCTATGCCATCGGTGTCCTTACCGGTCACGCAGGCTCGGCAGAACTCAGCGGCGCCGGAGCTGATATGATTGTCAATAAAGCATCTGATATCTTTACTTTTTTCCCGAAAGGATACCTGTAAGACGTTGTTCCAGGGAACATCATTGACATAAATCGTCCACTATGATTAGGAGAAACACGAATAGGAGCTGACTAATGAATACAGAAGTATTTCGGGAATATGACGTACGCGGTTTAGTTGATAAAGATCTGACTCTTGATTTTGTTTACCTTCTCGGCCGTGCGATTGGGACATATGCCCGTCGTCATGGTGTAAAGACCATGACCGTGGGCAGGGACTGTCGACTTAGCTCGGAAAGCTATGCCGAGACCATCGGCAGGGGCGTCAGCGACACCGGCATTTCCATAATCGATATCGGCCTCTGCGCAACGCCGATGCTGTACTTTTCCATTCGTCATTTCCATGTCGACGGCGGGATAATGGTGACGGGAAGCCATAATCCTTCCGATTTTAATGGTTTCAAAATCTGTATCGGGCCGGATACGATTTACGGCGACGACATTCAGGAACTGCGCAGGATTATGGAAAAAAGCAGCTATGATCCCGTCACCCGCGGAGATATCAGCGCCGGAGACGTCACCCTTACCTATCAGGATTATCTTGTCCGGAACGTGGTTGTCCGTGAGGGATTGAACATAGTTGTGGATGCCGGCAACGGTACGGGAGGTCTGTTTGCCCTTCCCATTCTCCGCCGCTTGGGCTGTCTGATTACAGAACTCTACTGTGAACCTGATGGACGTTTCCCCAACCATCATCCCGATCCGACCGTCCCCGAAAACCTGAAGGAGCTCATCTCGCTGGTAAAGGAAAAGAAGGCCGATGCGGGCATCGCCTTCGACGGAGACGCAGATCGACTCGGAATAATCACCGATCAGGGCAACATCCTTTGGGGCGACGAGATACTCTTACTTTTCTCGCGATCAATTCTCAAGAAAAATCCCGGCGCGGCCATCATCGGTGAAGTAAAGTGTTCCCAAACACTATATGACGATATCGAGAGGAACGGCGGCAGGGCAATTATGTGGAAAGCCGGCCATTCGCTGATCAAAGGTAAGATGAAGGAGGAACATGCTCTCCTGGCAGGAGAAATGAGCGGGCATCTCTTTTTCGCCGACCGTTATTTCGGCTATGACGATGCTATTTATGCTGCCATACGTCTCCTGGAGATCTTATCTGATTCGGCAGGCAAGAGGATAAGCGACCTCATGGCAGATGTGCCTAGAACCTTTACTACTCCGGAGATTCGTATTGACTGCCCGGATGATATAAAATTCAGAGTCGTCGAAGCGGTAAAGGATCACTTTCGCAGGGATTATCCAATTATCGATATTGATGGAGTAAGAATTCCCTTTGAAGACGGATGGGGTCTTCTGCGCTCCTCAAATACACAGCCGGTTCTCGTGCTCAGGTTTGAGGCAGCTTCCGACAAACGGCTGCGGGAAATACGTGCCCTAATTGAAGGCGTGTTGCATCAGGTTATGGGAACATTTCTATCCAGGTAACCTTAATAAGCTATTCCAGAATGATAACCTGACCTTCCTTAAGAGCAGGGTCTTTCCCCTTCATGTTATTCATTTCCCTCAGACGAGAAAGTTCTATCTCGTTACTTCTGGCAATGCGAAAGAGGCTATCCCCTTTCTTGACCACATAAGTCTTATCATTCTTCTTCACTTCCGAAGTTGTTTTTGTTGATTTTGTTCCTTTAACCTTTTTTTTCGAACTCTTTACATCCCCTTCAGACGTTTCCGAATTTGCACTACCGCTGACGGACTTGTCAATTTTAATAACTTCCCCTGCCTTGAGGGTGCTTCTTTTCAACTTGTTGGTTTTTTTTATTGCCCCAACCGTTGTGTTGCTCATTTTCGCAATGGACGCCAGGGTATCTCCTTTCTTCACCTTATAGCTGATGAAATCGCTGCTGCCCGATTTTTTCTTCCCTTCTTCGGCAGCAACGTTAGAAGCGACCTTCTTTGTTCCTTTGGAGCTGCGGATGGGAATAGAAAGGTACTGCCCTATTTTAACACTGCTTTTTGCGGAAAGGTGATTATAAGTTCTTATTGCTTGCGGAGAGGTGCGATACTTTTTCGCTATGGATCCGATAGATTCACCACGCTTCACGCGGTGCGCAATACCAACTGTACTGGATTTGGGTGTCGGCAATGGTTTTTCCCAGTGGGGGATGGACCCGGCAACACTGGCATATTTCCCGGCCATATCCGTGGGAACTTTCAGAGCATATTCATTCTCCGGGGTGATCTTGTGGCGTAGTTCCGAATTGAGCTGACACAGAGTCTCCTCCGAGATGTTCATATGCTGGGCAATGTCCTGCAGCCGCATTGATTTATTTGTCTTGACGACTTCATAACCGGGACTGGGCCCCTGTTTTGTCATGGGACTTCCCAAATCCATGCCATACTTTTGAGGATCCCGGACAATGTGGAGCGTCGCCAGGAAACGGGGCACATACCGTGCAGTTTCATAGGGCAATTGATGATAGAGATCCCAGAAACGGTCCAGATAGTTGATGTGCTGCCTTGAGATCACCCGGAGGACCCTGTTCTCGCCGCAGTTGTAGCCCGCCAAGACCGTCAGCCAGTCTCCAAACATCCCGTGCAGGTCTATGAGGTAGGCAATAGCCGCCCGGGTGGATTTTTCGGGATCCATCCGCTCATCGATCCATTGATCCCTCTCAAGACCGTATTTATAACCCGTAGAAGGGATAAACTGCCACAATCCCAGAGCCCGGGCGCTCGACAGGGCGGTGATTTTAAATCCACTTTCCACCAGTGGCAACCACGACAACTCCTCCGGAAGCCCCAGCCTCTTCAATTCCTTAACTATATCAGGGCGATATAGTCCGGAGCGCTGATAGGATGAGATAAAAAAGCTGCGTTCTCCCGTCTGGAAGGATCTTATCTCTTTCTCCACATCGGCATTAAGGATAAGGGGGATTTCACCCCTTTTCCCTTTCGCCGTCGTTTGCATCCCGCTGTAAATAGAAAGGATCCGTTTGGAAATGAGGAGACGAAGATCATCCTTCTGCCTGGCAATCCCCGGATCGCCGTTTGTATCCAGGATCAGGGCATATGCCTGATCGAGCATTTCCAGAGCGCTTTCACTATCTCCCTTGACCCAGTAGTCATGAGATTCGGACAGAAGCCGTAGCGCCGCATCCATCATGTCCTGTTCCTGCTGACCCTTTCCAACTTTGGCTTTGGCTTTGGCTTTGGCCTTGGATTCAGGCTGACCTGCCCCCGCAGAACCCTTTTCTTCAGACCCCCCAATATTCCAACCAGAGAAAGTATTTACTGATTTTTTCTCGTCTTTTTGCCTCGGTTTAGCGACGCCCTCCTGGGAAGGGTCCTTCTCTTTAGTGTCCCCCCCATAAAGATGTGAGCCATCGACCAATGGAAAAATCAGGACAAACAGAATAATCATGAAATAGATGATTGTATGTCTTGCTCCTGTCATGCTTCAGAACTCCTTTCGCACCTCAGCGCTTTATCTTGTCTTCTGTATCATAAATACAAATATCAGAAAATGAATTTAATTTGTTCTATGGCCCCATTATCCGACAACCTGTGAATTCGCCAGCAGGTATGATTCAATGAAGTCATCAATGTCGCCGTCCAGGACCCTCGTGGCATTTCCGACTTCCAGATTTGTCCGGTGGTCCTTGATCATTTTGTAAGGGTGAAGGACATAGGAACGGATCTGACTGCCCCAGGCGATGTCTTTCTTCGTCCTGTTGACTTCATCCTTTTTTTCATTTTGTTCCTGAAGTTTCATTTCATAAATCCGCGATTTCAGATACTTCATCGCCATAGCTTTGTTCTTGTGCTGGGATCTCTCATTCTGGCACTGGACCACAATGCCCGTCGGAAGGTGGGTGAGCCTGACCGCAGAGTCGGTTTTATTCACATGCTGCCCACCGGCCCCCGAGGACCGGTAGGTATCGACCCGCAGATCCTTTTCGTCGATATCCACCACGATGCCGTCATCAACTTCCGGGTAGACAAAGACGGATGCGAAAGACGTATGCCTCCGGGCGCCGGCGTCAAAGGGTGAAATGCGGACCAAACGGTGAATACCCACCTCCGCCTTGGCATAACCGTATGCGTAGTCTCCTTCAATGGTCACGGTAACGCTTTTGACGCCGGCCTCATCCCCGGGGAGATAATCAATGATCGTTGCCTTGAAACCTTTTCTCTCCACCCAGCGGAGATACATCCTCAGGAGTATCTCCGTCCAGTCCTGGGCTTCCGTTCCCCCCGCCCCGGCGTGAATGGACATAATGGCATGCAGATGGTCCTCCGGCGCGCCGAGCATGAGGCGCAATTCCTCTTTACGGATTACCTTCTCCAGCTTCTGCAGATCCCGCCCGACATCATCACGGGCCTCTTCATCGCCCTCCTCCATCGCCATTTCATAGAGCAGCGCCAGATCATCGTATTGCCGCATCTGTATTTGCCAATGCTCAACCGCGTCTTTGAGTTTTGTCTGCTTTTTAAGAACCTCAGAAGCCTTTTCCGGATCTGCCCAAAAGTCCTCCCGGGAGGCTGTTATGTCCAGTTCTCTGATTGTTTCTTCTTTTGCGGCGATGTCAAAGACATTCCCCGAGATGGTTCAATCGTTTACGCAAATCAACTATGCTTTCATGGATTCCTTCAATCATGTCTCTTCCTCCTGATGGTTATTACTGTTGACAATATAATTAATGACATAATGCATATATAAGCAAATACATCTCCGTAAGCTGAATAGAAAGTGCGTCCTTTGTTGATGTGGACGTTACCGTCAAGAAAGGCCTTTTTAAATAATGCCGATGTGCTTGTCATTTTTCCTGTAGCGTCGATAAAGGCACTGATTCCCGTATTGGCTGCCCGAACCACATCGAGGCGATTCTCCACGGCGCGGAAAACCGTCATGGAAAGATGCTGATAGGGCGCTGAGGTTTGGCCGAACCAGGCGTCATTGGTCAGATTGACGAGAAAATCCGCACCTTCCTGCTTATAAGTCCTCGCTGCCCCAGGAAAAATGCCTTCATAGCAGATCAGTACCCCGACCCGGTAGGGTCCGAACGTCAGAGGGCGGTAGCCCGGTCCGGTTCCAAAATCCCCTATCCCTTCCACCAACTTATTGATGAAAGGGAAAAATCGCCGCAGGGGGACATATTCCCCGTAGGGAACCAGATGAACCTTGTCGTACCTCCCCATGATCGTCCCTTCCGGTGAAAGGAGGAAGGCGCTGTTGAACAAAGTGCTGTTCTTTTCCTGCCGGTCATAGGTCGGGCTGCCGAATAGTAGCCAGGACTTGGATTGTTTTACGAATCCGACAACTACTCGTTGTAGATCGTTGACATCCTGAAAGAAGGCAGGAAACGCCGTTTCCGGCCATACGACCAGATCCGGTGTGGATAGCTTCTCCGGCATGGAAAGGGCGGTGTGGATTTCCACCGTTTCCCGCTGATATTGAGGGTTCCACTTGACACTCTGGTCGATGTTGCCCTGGGCGATCCTTACGGCGACTTTCGGGGCCGTCGTCATCTGTCTGGAGATCTCCTGGATACGAAAGATACCGTAACCGTAAACCATCAAAAAAAGCCCGACCAAAACCAGAATCTTGGCAAGAATTATCTTTTTTGCGCCGGGAACAAACAGGACCTCATAGATAATGGCATTGACCAGAACGATGAAAAAAGTCACACCATAGACGCCGGTAATGTCCGCAATCTGAATAAGGGGCAACTGGAGATACTGGGAATACCCAAGGTTTTCCCAGGGGAAACCGGTTAAAAGGTGAGATCTGGCATATTCCAGGCAGGTCCAGAGTAGCGGCGCCCCTATCCATAAAGGAACTTCTTTCTTTCGTAAATAGACAACGGCGGCGGCAAATAGCCCCGTGTAGAGACTTAGATAGGCCGACAACAGGAGCATCGCAACAATTCCGACGGGATATGGCAGATAACCGTAATTGACGACCACATGGGTGATCCAGTACATAATCCCCACTTGCGCGGTCAAGCCGGTAACGAGACCCAGTAACAAACCTTGGGTGAGCGTCTTTTCCCCCCGCAGGGCATAAAACAGCGGCACCAGACTCAGCCAGGCAAGGAGGCCCGTCCCGAATTTCGGAAAGGATAGGATCAGCAGCCATCCAGATCCCAGGGCCAGCATGAGATCGTTAATTTCAAGTATCCTGAAATTAATCTTATTCTTCGGGCTCAAGCTGATCCCCTTCGGATATTTCCGGTTTTCTGCGCATCCGTACTTTTTTTATCGTCCGTTCGTCCGCCGCAGCGATGAACATTTCAAAATCATCCACAGTCACCGTTTCATCCGTGGCCGGTATCCTCTTGATCGCGTTTAGGATAAGTCCCCCCAGGGTCTCATATTTCCCCTCCCCGAACGTAACGCCGAAGTGCTCCTCAAGCTCTTCAATTTCCACCCTTCCGTCTACCAGTGTATATCCGTCCGGCTGATCAACGATCCCCAAATCCTCGGTGTCATGCTCATCGTGAATCTCTCCGACAATCTCCTCGATCAGATCTTCCAGGGTCACCAGGCCGGATGTTCCTCCATATTCATCAATGACAATGGCCATATGATACTTTTTCTGTTTGAGCTCATGGAGGAGTTGACTGATATTTTTTGTTTCGGGAATATAGTAGGGCTTACGTAATATTGATAGAAAATCTTTTCCCGTAACCGGTTTGGACCAGAATTTGAGAAGATCCTTCACATTGACCACACCGATGATATGATCGATGTTTTCCCGATAAACAGGCATGCGGGTATGGCCGTGTCGGCAAATGAGTTCCATAATTTCCTCGATCTTCGACCCGGCGCTTATTGCCACGATTTGAGTCCTGGGGATCATAACCTCGCGGGCGATGGTATCCCTGAATTCAAGGATGCTCTGAATCATCTCCCCTGACTGAGGATCGATCAGGCCTTCCTCTTCACCGGCGTCAATGATGGCCTGAATTTCGTCCTCCAGGCGCGAGGCGTCGCGTTCTTTAAACAATTTTTTCATCAGGGATAACAGACTTATTCCCACTTCCCCCGGCTCCTTAGGCACTAACTATAATCCCCGCGCATACTCGGGTCTTAATATTTCCTGATTGCCCGTGGCAATCACCTTTTGGATCAAGGCTACGGTTTTTTCTTTCTCTTCCGGTAATCTGGCGCGGACGGGCAGGTAGTTCGAGGCGTGATTGGAAGTGAAGAAACAATTTGTAAATCGGGACTGACCGATCATGATCCCCAGTTCGTTAAGAAAACCGAAGGTATCGGGAAGGATAAACCGGCCCGCCTCATGATCTTCATAAAGGGTTGTCCCGGGGACAAGCATCAATGTGAGGGCCCCCGCATAATCAGGATCGATATCCGTCAGAATTCGGGCCGTATCTGCGGCATGGGCGCTACTCTTCTCGGCGCCTCCCAGACCCAGGATAACGGTTGCAGACAAGTTAATATCCGCCTCCTTGACCCGGCGTCCCGCCTCAACGGTCTGCTCATAAGTTACCCCCTTCCGGATGTCCCTGAGAACTTCGGCATTGCCGCTCTCTACGCCGAGATAGATGATGCCAAGCCCTAAATCACGCAATTCACGAAGCTCTGCAAGGGATTTTCTGAGGATGCTCTTGGCGTTGCCATAAAGCCCGATCCTCTTTACGCCCCGGACATGCTTGCCCAAAAGCCCAAGGATCTCTACCAGCCGTTTCTGGGGGATGATCAACGCGTCGCCGTCGCAAAGGAAAATCTTGTCCACCCGGCGATACCGGCCGGCTTCGAGAATATCTTCGGTTATTTCCTCGGTGGTTTTGATCCGGAATTTTTTTTCTTTATACGTCGGACAGAAGGTACACCGATTATGGGAACATCCGACGGTGACCTGCAGAAGCAGGCTGTAGGCCTCACTGGGTGGCCTGATAATGATTCCTTCGTACTTCATAATCCTTATAAAATAAAAAAGGGGTTAACCGTATCGGCCAACCCCTGAAGTATTTGGCGGGGCCGAAGGGACTCGAACCCTCGCCCTCCGGCGTGACAGGCCGGCG
>DMAT01000406.1 GCA_003451635.1 Syntrophus sp. (in: bacteria)
AACCCCGGGGTTTCTTCTGACGGCCTGACATGCACCATTAGCGGCATTACCAATGCCTGCGCCTGCGCCGATCGCACCGAGACCAATGGCAAATCCTGCGGCAACCATAGCGCCAACTGTAAAAATCACCTTCACATAAGACTCACCTGCGCCGGGTAAAGCCTCCGCAGCAAATACGACTGGTGAGGATAAAAGTACTGCCGCCATCGTCGTCATGAGTGTTAACAACTTCTTTCCAAATTTCCCTAACATCTTCTCTTCTCCTTTCATTTTGCAGCTTATAATTTTTTCTTTCCACCCCATTAACACACTTCCTGTATCTGGGAAAGGAAAAATGTCTTCGAACTGCGCCGTTTTCTGCAACAGATATGCCATCAAAGCGAAGGCTGATCAAGATAACCCTTAAGAAGCTACAAACATTTATTAATTTATTTATCCATCTCTACTGGTGAAACCGAGAAATCGCCTTACCATTGAACATTTCATTCAATCGGTTGGGGAAATTGAATGAAATGTAGAATAAATATTTTGATTGAATTTTTACAAAGACACAAGTAGTATCGCCGGGCTATTGTTTCACCCGGATATAGAATAATATCATCAAGAGGTTCAATCATGCAAGAAATCTTAACAGCCGTGACTTATCTGGTTGTATGGTTGATATGTCAACGGGTCATTGGTATCGAAAGCGGTCTCGTGAATCTTATTATTTCTTTGGGCGCCGCCGTAGGCGTCTACATATTGATGGCCGTAAAGGAACATAGGGACAAGAAAAAAAGAGGCGAAGACCATGAGTAAAGCTGTGGAGGAAAGACTCCTCAGAGAGTGGAAGGTCAACGTCGGCATTATTGAAGGGTCGCCAATTCCCACGTTTGTAATTGACAGACAGCACAAGGTTATTTTCTGGAATAAGGCCTGTGAGGAGCTTACAGATTTTCCGGCCATAAAGATGATTGGCACGGATAAACACTACATGCCCTTCTACGGCACGAGAAGGCCACTCATTGCGGATTTGATTGTCGATCAGGACATCAATGGATTAGAAAAATTTTATGGCACCAAGCGGGTAAAAAAATCGGATCGGGTGGAAGGGGCTTATGAAGCGCGGGATTTCTATATGAACCTGGGTGGTCAGAGCCGCCATGTCTATTTTATGGCGGCCCCCATCTATGACGATACCGGTGAGATAATTGCGGCCATCGAAACCCTGCAGGATGTAACCAAAGAAAGAGAGATGGAACTCAGTCTCAAGGAATATACTGAAAATATCAGGGAGGAACTCGAAAAGAACATCACCCTGAGAAAGACAATCGAAGGCATCATCGAAGGGTCGCCCATCCCCATGTTTGTAATCGATAAGGAGCATAAGATCACTTTCTGGAACCGCGCCTTCACCGAACTGAGCGGCTATGAGGGGAAGTATTTTATCGGTACGGACCGACAGTATGTTCCCTTTTATGCAGAGAAACGACCGGTCATTGCTGATCTTATTGTGGACAATGACATTGATGACCTCGAGAAATATTACGGAAAAAAGAAGGTCCAGAAATCGACAGTCATCCACGGGGCTTATGAGGCTTGGGACTTTTATCCCAATTTGGGAGGGAAGAGCAGGCACCTTTATTTTCTGGCGGCCCCCATCTACGATGATAAAGGTGAGATTATTGCCGCCGTTGAGACCCTGCAGGACATTACCCGCGAAGAAGAGCTGTCTCGGAACTTGAAAGAATACGCGGAAACCATGGAGAATGAATTGGCGGAAAACATTCGGCTTCGACAGGAAATCGAAGGTCTCTATAACTACATGCAGACAGTTCTCGATAGCTCTCCGGATACACTTTTCGAACTCAATAGCGAGGGTATTGTTACCTACACCAGCCACGGTCCCGGCGACGGCCTGGAACCATCTCAGCTTGAGGGGAAGCACTTTACGGAGTATGCACCGGCGCATAAGGACTATCTTATGGCCAGATGGAAAGAAATCAGGAAAGGCAATTTCAGGCCCTTTGAAATGGAGGTAACAACTTCCGCAGGGACCAGACAGTATCATTTGATTACCCCTTGCCCGCTCAAGGGTTCGAAGGACCGTTATGTAATGGTCCGTCGGGAGATTACGGAGTTTAAGGAGCTCGAAAAAAAGTATTATGAAAGCCAGAAGCTGGCGGCAATCGGCCAGCTATCTGCTGGAATCGCCCATGAGGTTCGCAATCCCCTTTCATCCATCAAGATGAGCCTGCAAATTCTCGAAAAACGGCTTCAACCGGAAGGCAATGATCTGAAGCGCTTCAAAATTGCTCAGCGGGAAGTAGAGCACCTGGAAGAATTGGTTAACGACATCCTTATCTTCGCCAGACCCGGAGATCCGAAAAAGGTCCCCACCGATTTGCGAAGAACCATAGAGAACGCCCTGGAAATGGTGGAAAAGGCCGTCTTGGACAAGCACGTCAAGGTAATTCAACAGATCGAGATCGAATTGCCCCATCCGAACATTGACGGCGTCATGCTGGAACAGGCCTTTCTTAATATATTCCGCAATGCCATCGATGCAATGCAGGATGGGGGGCGTCTTCAGATAATTGTCAGAGGATCGGGGAACCAACCGCATGAGCTATCCGTCGAAGTCGTTGATGACGGTTGCGGGATGGACGAGGAGACCCTTACACATCTTTTCAATCCTTTTTTTACGCAGAAGCGTTACGGAACAGGGTTGGGGATGACACAGGTCAAGAAGATTATTGATCTCCACCAGGGAAACATCGAGATTGAAACTAAAAAAGGGGAGGGGACGAGAGTTGTTGTCACGCTTCCCCTGAATGTTTCAGAATAGACACCTCAGGAGCGCTTAATGGCAAAAATTCTGGTGATTGACGACGATAGTTCCATCGCGGAGAGCCTCGATCTCTATCTTACGGAAGAAGGGTACACGGTATATACAGCCGCCACCGGAACCGACGGTCTCAATGCCTTTGTAAAACACGCTCCCGACCTGGTGATTCTCGACATACGTCTTCCCGACATAGACGGTTTTACCGTCCTTGAAGACCTGCGGGAAGAGGAGGAGAATGTCAAGGTGGTCATGATCACCGCTTATCACGACATGGATTCCACCATCAAGGCCATGAAGGGAGGGGCCTTCGATTACATCCATAAGCCTATCAATGTGGAAGAACTGGATATGGCCATCAGGAAGGCCTTGAAGACCCTGGAGATGGAAAAGAAGATCAGCGGTCTCCTGAATGAGCCGTCGCGGAGTTTCAAGGTAGGGGACATCATCGGCAACAACAAGGAGATGAAGGAGATTTTCAAGACTATCGGCGTTGTTTCCCAGAGCCGGACCACGGTTCTCATTGAGGGGGAAAGCGGGACGGGAAAGGAGCTTATCGCCAAGGTGATCCACAACAATACCGCCCCCGACGAGCCTTACATCGCCGTAAACTGCTCGGCCATTGTCGAAACGCTGCTGGAGTCGGAACTCTTCGGCCACGAAAAAGGCTCTTTTACCGGGGCGGTGGTACGAAAGCTGGGAAAGTTTGAGCTCGCCCGTTACGGAACGGTATTTTTAGATGAAATCAGTGAAATGTCCGTGAATCTCCAGGCCAAACTGCTGCGGGTCCTTCAGGAGATGGATTTCGAGCGAGTGGGTGGCAAAGACTCGATCAAGGTGAATGCCAGGATCATTACGGCAACCAATAAGGATCTCAAGGGGATGGTCAAGGAAGGCAAATTCCGTGATGATCTTTACTATCGATTGAACATCGTTTCCATCCGCATTCCACCGTTGCGGAGGCGGCGGGAAGATATTCCGGCACTGGTTGAATATCTCCTCACCAAGATCAACCGGGAGCTTCATAAGAAGGTCATTGGCGCCTCCGAAGAAATGATGGATATTTTTATGAAATATCGTTGGCCTGGGAATGTCCGGGAACTGGAAAACCTCCTGACCAGGGCGGTCGTGGTGGCAAAAAGCCAGGTTCTTACCCGGGGCGACTTTCCCGAACTTGGGGATGACGCCGTCAATGGCGCCAATGGCAAGAAAGCTGAAATCAATGTCGAGCCAGGGAAGAATATGACCCTGGATGAGGTGGAGGAACAATATATCCGCCGGGTAATCAAAGATAATAACCACAGAACAAAGGGAGAGTTATGCGATATCCTCGGCATTTCCCGTCCAACCTTCGAAAGAAAACTCGAAAAATATGGCATCACCATCGAGAAGGATTAATCCCTCGATGAAAATACTTTCCGCACAATTTGTCAAAACCGCGATGCTTCCTGTCCATTATCCAGAACCGCAGGGGCCGGAAATCGCCTTCGCCGGGCGTTCCAACGTGGGGAAATCTTCTCTTATCAACGTCCTTACGAACCGGAATAATCTGGCGAAAGCGAGCCGGACCCCGGGAAGAACCCAGGCCATCAACTTTTTTATGATCAATGATCAGCTATCGTTTGTTGACTTGCCCGGTTACGGGTTTGCCAAGGTGCCTGAAAAAATCAGGATAAGTTGGGGACCGATGGTGGAAACCTATCTCCGGGAGAGGGGAAACTTGCTGCTTGTTATCATGATTCTGGATATCCGCAGGGATCTGCAGGAGGATGACCGGAACTTCCTTGTATGGATGGAGGAAAATCAGCT
>DMAT01000128.1 GCA_003451635.1 Syntrophus sp. (in: bacteria)
CCGGCGCTTAATAATTTACAAAAATATTTTCACTAAGGTCGATACTAACCGCCAATTCCCCCTGCGCCATACCTCCTTTCCGTGATCTGAAATATAACCTCAAAGTCTGTCGTCTCTTTTATTATTCATCAATTTTTAATCAAACGCTGATACGCCCGTAACAATCATCCCCTATATCATCTCCCAATATGATCAAACGCAATGTAAAAAAGAAGACCAAGATCGTAGCCACCATTTCCGACAGGCGTTGCGACATGCCGTTTCTTAAGTCGCTTCATCAGGCGGGAATGGACGTGGTCAGACTCAACACGGCCCACCAAACTCCGGAAGGGTCCTTTGATGTGATTAAGAATATTCGCGCCGTATCGGACCATATTGCGATCATGGTTGATACGAAAGGCCCTGAAATCAGAACCACCCATGTTTCTGGTCCGATTGCCGTTAAAAAAGGAGATCTCCTGTCCTTCAGGGGCGATCCGGGCGGGGAATCATCCCTGTCATGCGTCTATGTTAACTACAGGGCATTTGTCGATGAAACGCCACTCAAGAGCCGTATCCTCATCGACGATGGAGAGCTGGAACTCCTTGTATTTAGAAAGATCAAGGAAACTCTCTTCTGTGAAGCCCAAAACGACGGCGTCATCGAGGGACATAAAAGCGTCAATGTGCCGAAGGTCAATTTCAATCTTCCTTCCCTGAGTGAGAAGGATCTGGTGTACATCCAATTCTGCATCGATCAGGATGTGGATTTCATCGCCCATTCCTTTGTCAGAAACAAGGAGGATATCATATCAATTCAAGAGATCCTGGATAAACGAAATAGTCCGATCAAAATTATCGCCAAGATCGAAAACCAGTCCGGTGTGGATCATGTCGATGAAATTCTCGATTATGCCTACGGAATCATGGTGGCCCGAGGAGATCTGGCCATCGAAATTCCCTATGAAAGAATACCGGGCATTCAAAAGATGCTGATCAACAAGTGCATTGCCCGCCGGAAACCCGTAATCATCGCCACGCAGATGCTCCATTCGATGATCATAAATCCCCGTCCGACGCGGGCCGAGGTCAGCGACATTGCCAATGCTATCTATGGCAAAACGGACGCCATCATGCTGAGCGGTGAAACTACCGGCGGAAAATACCCTCTGGAAGCGGTATGCACCATGGCAAAAGTCGCCATGGAGGTCGAAAAGTCCCGTAGCGATATCCATAAAACCCCCAACGTTATTTTGACGAATGATAGATCGGCCTATCTGACTAAAACGGCGGTGGAAGCGGCTGTAAAGCTCAACGCGAAGGCCATTATCGCGGACACCTCGTCGGGCAATTCCATTCGTAACATTGCCGGATTCCGTGGCCGCAAACCCGTCTTCGCCCACTGCTACGATCAGCATGTCGTAAGACAACTTTCTCTGTCCTTCGGCATCTTTCCTGAATATATCCAAAGAACGGAGAGCGCCCACGATTTTGTTCACAAGGCGCTTTTTCACCATCTGGAGAGCGGCAATCTTCAGGAGAACGATCTCGTGGTCGTTTTGGCCGGAAACTTCGGTAACAGTTTCGGACCGTCATTCATTGAAATTACGCCAGTCAGCCTTTTCATGACGGAGAAAAAAATAAAGGAGGGTTCTTGAGAAAAAAAATCTTTGTTCTTGATACCAACGTCCTTCTTCACGATCCTCGGTCCCTTTTTGCCTTTGAAGATAACGAAATCGTCCTTCCCTTCAGTGTCATCGAGGAAATTGACAGTCAGAAGAAAAGGCAGGACGAAATTGGACGCAATGCCCGGACAACATCTCAGGAACTGGACAGACTCCGGGGAAAGGGGCGTCTGTCGGAAGGCGTCGATCTGCCCTCCGGCGGTCGTATCAAGATCGAATTGAATCATCGCTGGTCAGGGGAATCATTGCCGGCGGGCATGGACAGCAGCAGGCATGACAACCGGATTCTCTCCGTTGCCCATTATCTGCATCATTCCGAAAAGAGGCAGGTTTATCTTGTGACCAAGGATTTAAATCTGCGCATCATGGCCGATGTGTTAGGCATTCCCGCCCAGGATTTCTTTAACGACAAGGTGGATTATGCCAGGCTATATAGCGGGATTGAAGAGTGGCATACCTCGGCCGAAGTGATCACGTCCTTTTATCGGGAAGGCTGCGTCAAGATTGATGAAAGTCTTGCCGCCCGTCCCAACCAGTGCATCGTTATGCGCAACGGATCTTCTCAGTCGGCCCTGGCCCGTTTTTATCGTGGCCAGCTCCACAACCTTTCCCACGGGGACAGCGCGAATTTCGGAATCCGGGCGCGCAACAAAGAACAGCGCTTTGCCCTCGAAATGCTGCTCAACGACACCATCAAGGTAGTCACCCTGATCGGGCGCGCCGGTACGGGAAAAACCCTTTTAGCGCTTGCCGTGGGACTTGAAAAGGTCGTGGAACAGAAGAGCTACGCCCGCCTCCTGGTCACCCGTCCCATCATTCCCATCGGGAATGACCTGGGCTATCTGCCCGGTTCCAAAGAGGAAAAACTCAGACCATGGATGCAGCCTATCTACGACAACATGGAGTTTCTCTTCAGTAACAATACCCAGCCGAACAAGCTCATCAATCATCTGATCGACACGGACGTTCTGGAGATGGAGGCCCTCACCTATATCCGCGGCCGGAGCATTCCCCGGCAATTCATCATCTGTGATGAGGCGCAGAACCTATCTCCCCACATGATCAAGACCCTGATCACCCGGGTGGGGGAAGGAACGAAAATCGTTTTTACGGGGGATCCCGAACAGATTGACCACCCCTACCTGGACGCCAGCAGCAATGGGCTAAGCCATCTCGTGGATCGATTGAAAGATGAGGAAATCGCCGGTCATGTCACTCTCGTTAAGGGAGAACGCTCCCCCGTGGCGGAGATGGGGGCTCGCTTGTTGTAGATATCCCGACTAAATTGCTTCTGAAGGCGCGCCGGACTTTTTTGGAACTGTCAATGATCCAGTTAAGTCAAGAAAAAAGGATGTCCAGAAGGCTCTGCTCAAAGAAAAAGACCAGAGTCTGATCAATGTTAACCCACGGATATAATCAGGAGAAAATGAACTCTGTGGTGATTGCTGATGATTTCCCTGATTCACCATAAAAATTATTTATATCAAGATGTTAATGGATGGGCAGAGAAGACGATGTCCGTCTTTATCCAATTCCTTATTTCGTCGCGTACACGGCGAAATGTTGCCAGACGTTCTTCCGNNGCGGAAGGGTCCGGGAATCCCCTATGGAGCCTTATTATTCCGCCGGGAAATATGGGGCACGCCTCGTTGGCGTCGTCGCAAACGGTGACGACAAGAGCGAAGATTTTTCCCAGCAGGGAATCCACATGTTTGGATTGGTTTTCCGAAATATCGATGCCGATCTCTGCCATGACCGTGACGGCGTAAGGATGGACGCCCCGTGGTTCCGTACCGGCGCTGTGGGCCTCCCATTGCTCCCCGTGTATGGAGCGGAGCAGACCTTCGGCCATCTGGGAGCGGCTGGAATTATGGGTGCAAAGAAAAAGGGCGGTTTTTTTGTCCATTTTTGGTGGATGTTGTCGCATCATGTTTACCGTTGGCGATCATTGGTGGCGGGTGTCTCTTTTCCAAGAATGGACACAGGAAAAAACAGGGAGACCGTGGTTCCCTGACCGGGGGTACTGTCGATCTCCACGCGTCCGCCGTGGGCTGCCATGAGGTGCTTGACAATGGAGAGACCCAATCCTGTCCCCCCTGAGTCACGGGAACGGGTCTTTTCCACCCGGTAGAAACGTTCGCCCAACCGGGGAAGATCATTTTTCGGTATGCCGATGCCCGTGTCGGCGATCCGGACGGCGACAGTTTCGGCGTCTCTTTGGGCGGTAGTTATCTTGATTGCGCCCCCTTCGGGAGTAAATTTGACGGCGTTATCGAGGATGTTCAAGAGAATCTGAAAAACCCGATCACGGTCGGCAAGGACAGCTGGGACGCCTTCGGGGAAATTCTCTGCCAAGGTAATCTTTTTTGCCGCTGCCTGGGGCGCCACCGTTTTCAATACCTCCTCCATGATTTCCGAGACGGCTACCTCCCGAAACTGCAATTTTATTTCCCCCATTTCGATATTGGATAAGGTGAGAAGATCGTCAACAAGACGATTTAGGCGCAGAGCATTGTTATGGGCAGTCTGGAGGAATCTGTCCATCTGTTCCCGGTCTTGAACGGTACCGTGC
>DMAT01000291.1 GCA_003451635.1 Syntrophus sp. (in: bacteria)
CCACCTCGATCCCCGGCGTATTTCGCAGAATTTCGACCCCTTCCATGGACAGGGTATCACTAACCAGAACCTTCTTCATAAATCCTATTTTCTCCTGTTAATTGGGGACAGGCCCCTATTTATTTGTTTTCCCGATTCCGGACTCCACCGGAATGAAGGCTTAATTGGGACCGACCCCATAAGCTTTTACTGTTTCTCCTTGAACGCCTTTTCCAGCCCGTCCAGGNNCCAGAAGCGGAAGCCCGGCGGGGCATCCCGATAGGCATTGATGTCGTAAGCGAGCTTCTTCTTTCCCAGCTCCCCGGCGAGACCTTTGAGGAACTTCTCCTGCTCTCCCTTGGGCAGTGCCCCTATCTTGGGATCCGCAACAGTGAGGCAGACCGACGTATTGGAACGGATGGTCTTATCAGCTGCCAGTAGTGCCGCCCAGGGATTCCTGGCGACCCAGTCCTCGACGATCTTCAGATTCGCCTCGCTCTTGGCGATGAGTCCCGCTCGCCCTCCTATCTTTTCGGCCCAGGCCAGGGCGTCCAGGTAGTCCTCAACGCAGAGCATGGAGGGCGTGTTGATCGTGTCCCCGACAAAGATGCCGGCGTCGACCTTTCCACCTTTCTTCATGCGGAAGATCTTGGGCATCGGCCAGGGGGGATCGTACGATTCGATACGGGCGACGGCCCGGGGACTCAGGACGAGCATCCCGTGGGCGGCCTCGCCTCCCAAGCACTTCTGCCACGAAAAGGTGAGGGCGTCGATCTTGGCCCAGTCGATCTCCATGGCAAAGGCGGCGCTCGTGGCGTCGCAGAGGGTCAAGCCTTCCCGGTTGTCTGGTATCCAGTCCCAATGGGGAACCTTCACGCCGCTCGTCGTCCCGTTGGCGACAAAAACAACGTCGTTCGTCCAGTTGATGGCCGCCAGATCGGGGATCTTCCCGTAATCCGCCGTCATCACCGTGGGTTTGAGCTTCAATTGTTTGCTGATATCGGTGGCCCACCCTTCGGAGAAACTCTCCCAGACCAGGACCGTCACCGGTTTCGGACCCAGCAGGCTCCACATCGCTGCCTCGAAGGCTCCCGTGTCGGAGCCGGGCATGAGGCCGCAGAGATAATCATCAGGAATCCCGAGGATGCGTTTCGTTTCCGATATGGCCTTCGCGAGCTTTTCCTTGCCCAGATTGGAACGATGTGAACGGCCGACGGCGGCGTCCTTCAGGGCGTCGAGAGCCCATGCGGGGCGCTTGTTGCAGGGGCCGGAGCTGAAATTCGGATTGTGCATAAAATCTTAAATCTCCTTCTTCCTTATAATCAGAGGCCGGGAAATATATCAAGCTTTCCAGGAGAAGACAAGCAATTTGAAAGATCATATAGCGACGTATTTAATGACATCGTAATTAATTGTCTGTGCCACGCAATAATAATGTTCAATGAAGGGCATATTGCCGGAAATTCTCATTATGGATCTTATATGTTTGAAAATTTGTAAGGCCTGTGGCATAAGAAAAGTCGTTTTCCTCTTATGCTTGGAAAATTATTCCTCCCCCTCGAAGGGGGAGATCAGAAGGGGGAGGGGTTCATGCCGCCAAAGAAGTCCCGGATGGTCTTTTTATGCCAGCATTGTGGCCATGATTCCCCGAAATGGCTGGGGAAGTGTCCGGACTGCGGGGAGTGGAACTCCTTTGTCGAGGAAGAGATCAGAGAGACAACAGGGGGGACTGGACGGACGTCCTTTTCGTTTCAGGAGGCCCCGCAGCCCATTGACGCCATCGCAGCCGATGAGCGGGATCGGGTCCGGACCGGCCTGGGGGAGATGGACCGGGTTCTCGGGGGCGGACTGGTGGCGGGATCGGCGATTCTCGTCGGCGGCGATCCCGGCATCGGCAAATCAACACTCCTTCTCCAGCTTCTCCAACATCTGGCGGTGCAGGGGATGAAAGTTCTCTATATTTCCGGCGAGGAATCGGCCCGGCAGATCAAACTCCGGGGGAAACGCGTCGGCGCCGATTCACCCAATCTCCTCATCCTGGTGGAGATTGATCTGGATAGCATGATCCGTCATATCGAGGCGATCAAGCCCCAGGCCGTAGTCATAGATTCCATTCAGACGGTCTGTTCCCAGGCCCTTGCTTCCGCCCCCGGAAGTGTCGGACAGGTCCGGGAGTGTTCGGAACGGCTGATCATTTTAGCCAAAAAGACGGGAATTCCCGTCTTTCTCGTCGGCCATGTGACCAAGGACGGCGCCATTGCGGGGCCGAAGGTCCTGGAACACATGGTGGACACGGTTCTCTATTTCGAGGGGGATGGGGGGCATGCCTTCCGGATCATCCGGGGGATCAAGAATCGCTTCGGGCCGACGAACGAAATCGGCGTCTTCGAGATGCGGGGCGACGGTCTTAAGGAAGTGACCAACCCTTCGGCTTTTTTCCTGGCTGAGCGGCCCAAGCAGGCGGCGGGTTCCGTGGTTGTCCCCAGTATGGAAGGGACGCGGCCCATCCTTATCGAGATTCAATCCCTCGTAATTCCGACCAATTTAGGGATGCCGAGGCGGACGGCAATCGGCGTAGACGGGAGCCGTGTTTCCCTGCTGGTGGCGGTCCTGGACAAGATCTGCGGCCTCCATCTGAGCAGCCACGATATCTTCATCAACGTGGCGGGAGGCGTCAAGGTCAGCGAACCGGCGATCGATCTGGGGATTGTATCTTCCCTGGCGTCAAGCTTTCTGGACCGGCCGGTGGACCCGGCGACGGCGGTCTGTGGAGAGGTGGGGCTGGCCGGAGAGATCCGGGGGATAAGCCGCGCCGACATCCGCATTCGCGAAGCTGCCCGGATGGGCTTTTCCCGCTGCATCCTCCCCCGCCTTTCCCAGTCCGACCCCCCGCCGGAAAAGGTAAAAAACATGACCATCATCCCCGTCCGCACCCTACGGGAACTGCTTGAACACCTATTTTGAAGAAGTCGGAAAGTTTCCAAGAATTGGATCCGCCATCACGGCAGAAACCATTCCACGATTGATTTCTTATCTTTGGTCCCAACAGATCAGTGTAAAACAGGATTTTTTTAATCTTGCAGATTCTCCCAGTATTTATTGAAGTCAACAAGGGAGGCCGGTTTGATTTTGTAGCAGAGTACTTCCCGTAATGCTTAACCCAAAAGACATGTGCTGGTTATTTTATTCACCTACAAGTCCTTAAAAATGCAGATCTAGAAAAACAATGAATGCCGTTTGAAAGTCAGCACCGTAACCCTTTGCAGAGTAATATGAACTTTATTGCTGGTCTAGTTTTTAGGGAAGAGGTATAGTTGAATACTATACCCTCATGAAAGACATTCTCTTTCAGTCTCACGTGCTTAAAAATTATCCAGGGAAAAATTACAAAAGGAAAGCGAAAGCCTAAAAAGAGTCAATTCCCACACCTTGTAATGTCCTCAGCTTTTTGATGATAAAACGGATGTCCTTTTTCTTTTTGAATATGCTTCCATGCTGGGGGGCGATCATCTCTACTTCAAGATCGCCGATGACATCCATGGCATAACGCAATGATTTTTCAGATGGCACAACACTTTTGTGAAACGCAAGGATGTCCCGAAGGGGGCAATACTTTTTCTGCCTTACACAGTGTGAGTAATCTTCACATAAATAACAGTCGTCCTCCAGTTCAATGAAAAGGTCCCAGTGCGTCGAAAGGCTTCCGAAGAGGTCGCTGCTGAAAACAGTTTTTGTTTGCCCGTCATAGGTAACAAAACTGCCCGCATTATGGGCGTATGGTGTCTTGAAAAATTGTAGGTTTCTGCCGCCGAAATTGAACTCGCCGCCGTAGTCATCGATTGACCGCAGCAAGGCACGTTTATCTTTTTCAAGGTAATAACTGAGAAAAATATTGTTGTCCGGCTCAGAAAGGATGATCAGTTCCGGGTTGGCACAGATGTCGACCATATTGGACATGGAACCGCACAAATCGGGATCGACATGGTGATAGATCAAGGCGATAATCTGTTCGGGCGCAATTCCCGTCTGGAGAATTTTCATCATAACGACAGCGAAATCGGGACGGCTTCCTCCATCGATCAAAACCGCCTGGTCCCCTGCTACAATGAGAAACGGATTGCAGTGGAGATTTGACCGCTCTTCGTGAAATCCAACCCAGTAGATATTTTCGTTGACCTCTATGGGTCTGTCATACCCTCTTTGATCATTCATCGGCATCATCACCTTTCCCTCATAACGAAATAGGCTTTCATGTTTGCCTTATTCTTCAAGGGAATCTCCCCCCGCTCCTCGTATGAGAAACAATCCCGGGTAAGCATGTAAGTATCGTGAGACACATTTACCCGACCCGCTATCCCCGAAGACTCAAACCGGGAGGCGATATTGACATGATCACCGAAGACGTCAAATTGCATCCGTTCCTTGCCAACGACGCCAGCCATAACCCGGCCCGTGTGTATACCAACGCGAATCTGAAGCTGATGGTCGTTTCCTCTATTAAAGGAATCGACGAATGCCAACATCGCCATTCCAGTCCTTACGGCCAACAACGCATGATCGTCAAATATCAGGGGCGCCCCGAAGACGGCCATATAGGCGTCGCCGATCGTTTTTATCTTCGTTCCCCTGAAGCCTGTGACCAGATTGTCCATTCCCTGGAAAAGGCGATCAAGCATCACTATCAACGCTTCACCTGGAATTATTTCCGCCAGGCGGGTGAAGCCAGCAATATCGGAAAAAAGGATCGTGCAATCGAAGGGTCGGGGAGCAAATCTCCCTCTGTCCTTTATCTCATTGGCCACCATTTCAGGAAGGGTGTTCTTCAGCAGGCCGTCCACTCTTTTCTCAAGAACAACATACTCCCGGATTAATTCTGCTAAAAGCCGCTTCTGGATACATCCATCCTGAATAGTCGCGACAGAATGAAGATAATCCGAAATAACCTGATCTTGTTGTCCAGCATCCTGAATACCCTGATACAATTCGGCAATCGACTTGAGGGACATTAGGCATTATTCTCAGTAGCAATCATTATCATCTATCCATTCAGGGATAGTTGCGGAGAGGGTTTCAAATGTGTTATTTTATTTATGAGGCTGCGTAAGCTTAGGAGCATACTTGAGCAGGTATTCCCCATATTGCGCATCAACTTTCTTCGTGTGATCGTTAATCCATTCTTTCATAAAAACTACCATTTTGAGACCTAGCTCTTTATCCCCTTCCTTGTAACCCTTCAGAAATGCTTCAACCTTTTCGGTAAATTCCAGGTGTTCCTTGCGATGGCCCAATAAGTTTGGGTAATTCGCATTCGTCATGACCGTATGTTCTTCGCGGAAGTGAACGGATAAGTAATCGATTAGTTCTTTGATCGCTGGTAACAAATCACTAGAACGACTTTCAACTACGTTAATCACTCGATTGACAATCGCAAAAAGCTTTCTGTGCTGAGCATCGAGAACTTCAATGTTTACACTATAGCTCGTATCCCAACTGATGCGCGATAATGTTACCATGATATGCTCCTTACATACATTTTGAAAATTACTTCTTTTTCCAGGCAAGAAGTATAGGAGAGTATCCCTTGTTTGTCAATTATGAACGGATAAGACGAATTTGGCAACAAGATTGTTTGGTTTGTCAAGCAGTCAAAAAATAGACAACCCCGCTGCTTGCGGCTGGGTATTATAACGGAATGACCTAAATCAAATATCTATATGGTTAAGATCAATTCTTGAAAAGTGCATCACATGTTCCCGTGATGTTCAGTTGCCCTTCCTGCCACGAGCATACGTATATTTTCATCTGATCTTTCAGTTTAATCCCTGGTATTCTGAGGCTTTCGGCAAGGCATCGGGCAAGGGGGTTGTCATCGTTCCATTAACCGAGCTTCAGGTCGAAGGGGTTGCCGCCGATCATGTCGGTAATGGGTGTGAAGGAGATGACCATTCGGACTTGATCGGGCATTTCCGGGGATGACCAGTACGACTTGGGATATCTGTGGAACCAAGTCAATCCGGTCAGGAGACATGCTCCGTTGTGTTTTTCAGCGTCTGAGTGATCCATGCGTTCAGACTGGCCCCCGATTGTTTGGCTGCGATATAGGCCTTGCGGTGAATATCCGGAGGTATCCGGAGCATTAGCTTTCCCGTGAACGGCTTTTCTGGCTCCTCGCCCCGTACGGCAATCAATAATCTGACCAGATCACTCAACCTCTCGCTTTGATTTGCAGTCATGAGCACATTCGGAAATCGGGATTTCGAAAATGGATATATTTCTACATCCTCCCTTTATCAAGGTAGCAGTATGAGACAGACAAGGTGTTTATACATCAGATATTCTTGAGCTACAGGCCCATGAAGCGGGCGGCGATACTCTTCATGATTTCGTTCGTGCCGGCGAAGATGCGCATGACCCGGGTGTCCCGCCAGGCCCTGGCGATGGGGTATTCCTCGCAGTAGCCGTAGCCGCCGAAAAGCTGGACGCCCCGATCGGCAACGCGACAGGCCATGTCCGTCGTCCAGTATTTTGCCATCGACACCTCGACGACGATGTTCCGGCCCTCCATGTGATCCATGATCAGCTTATCCAGGAACGTCCGGCCCAACTTAACCTCCGTTGCCATCTCGACGAGTTCGAACTGGGTGTGCTGGAACTTGGAGATGGGCCGCCCGAAGGCCGTCCGTTCCTGGCAGTACCGGATCGTGATCTCCAGGATCAGTTCCGCCGACGCCACGGCGGCAATGGCGCAGACCAGACGTTCCTGCTGAAGTTTCAGCATCAGCTTCAGAAATCCCGTCCCCTTATCCCCGATGCGGTTGGCTTTCGGTATCCGGCAATCGGTGAAGAAAAGCTCTGCCGTATCCTGGCTATGCCAGCCCACCTTCTTGATTTTCTTTCCCTTTTCGAATCCCTTCGTTCCTGCTTCGACGAGAAACAGATCCACCGCGGTGTGAGGGTTCTTCTCCGCCGGGTCCTTGGCGGCCAGGATGAGGAGATCGCAGTTTATCCCGTTGCTGATGAAGGTCTTCTGGCCATTGATGATGAATTGATCACCGTCGTCCGCAGACGCGACGGCGGTGGTGCGCATGGCGGCCAGGTCGCTCCCCGCATTGGGCTCCGTCATGGCGATGGCCGTGATGATGTCGCCGGAGACGCAGCGGGGGAGATATTTGTGCTTCTGCTCTTCCGAGGCGAAAGCGACAATGTAGGGGATGACGATATCGCTGTGGAGGGAGGCGGCGAGGCCGGAGTGGTTGGTCCGGACCATTTCTTCGATGGCGATGACGGAGTAGAGAAAATCCACCCCCAGGCCGCCGTATTCCTCGGGGACGCCCATGCAGAGAAAGCCCTGCTCTCCCATGCCCTTCCAGGCGCTTCGGGGGACGATGCCCGCCTCTTCCCATTCCTCGACGTGGGGAATGACCTCCTTCTCGAGATATTTCCTAAGGGAATTCCTGAATATCCGATGTTCTTCCGAGTAGTTGATTATCTCCATCTGTTCCTCCTAATTAAATAGAACAGTCCCCATTTATCTCGACGGGGTAAATGCTGCCTTTATCATCATAAAAAGTAATCAATCTCGATCGTTTCCAGAGCTGTTCGTCCATCTCGCAGTAGAATGCCTTGATATCCCCGGGACGGATCTCCTGGTTGCCGGCGGGTATCAGGGTGGCGATGCGCCGGACGCCGCCGTCCTTGCCCTCCAGATCGAAATAGGAGGGGAT
>DMAT01000027.1 GCA_003451635.1 Syntrophus sp. (in: bacteria)
CGTCCACAATGAGGGCCCGGGCGGCAAATGCCTCCAGACCGTTATCGAGGAGATAAAACCCCGACAGGCCGGGATGGGGCGCCAGGATGGGGGCGATTTTTTTTCCAACGGGGCTGTCATCCGGGTGAGTTATTGCGTAGGTAGGCTCGGCGCTGTGGTGCATGGGCAGGGTCTGACAGCCCAAGAGAGCCATGAGCACCGTTATCCAAAGAATAACCGCGACGATGGACGTCGCTGGATGCTTACTCCTTTCAATGTGGCGATATGTTTCCATAAGTAAAGTAGCGATATAATATGTTTTTATTCACAAATGTCAAGGAGAGATTGTCGAAGTTCAGCGGGCAGATGAACCGAATAGCATCAAATCGACATTGTCGCCAAAAAATGCCTTTCCGATGGACTTGAGACTGTGCTATATACCCGCCGCCTGGAGGTGGCAATTGTGGCTATAAATGCTGAGCCTCAGGTTTTTTTGTTTTTAAGCGAAATCCTGGGGCAACCAATCATAGGGCCGGAAGGCCGGTCGCTGGGCAAGATTATGGATCTGGTAGCGACCCTGGCCGAACCTTATCCCATTGTCACCGACGCCCTGCTCTCCCCCGAGGAGGGGCAGAAGACGGCGATGTTTTACCGTTTTCCCGGCATTGAAGAGGGGCAGCGTCCATTCAAGGCGCATAGCGTCTGTGCCGATGATTTCAGAGCGCCATCCCTGGGGGACAACGAACTGTTGCTGAAAGATGCCCTGCTGGACAAGCAGATTGTGGATACCCACGGCGCCAAGATCCTCCGGGTCAATGATCTACAGTTTCTTACAGCCCGTCAGGGCCTCCATCTGGTGCATGTGGATGTGGGATTCCGGGGGCTCATGCGTCGCTCCGGATTAGAGAAGGTTGTTGATCTTTTTCTCCGCGGGCTCTTCGATTACGATCTGCCCAATCAGTTCATCTCGTGGAGGTTTGTCCAACCCATTTCCTCTCCTGATCTCCTGCGTCTGAAGATCGCCCAGGATCGTCTCTCCCGTATCCATCCGGCTGATCTGGCGGATATTATCGAAGACCTTGATATGCGTCAGCGAAGCAATGTTTTCAAGTCCCTCGATGTGGAAACAGCGGCAGAGACCCTTGAGGAAACGGATCCAAAGATTCAGGTCAGTCTGATCGAAGACATGAATGCTGCCGATGCATCGGATATTATAGAAGAAATGTCTCTGAGTGAAGCGGCGGATCTTTTGGGCGATCTGTCCAAAGAAAAGGCGGAAGGGATCTTGAAGGAAATGGAGCAGGATATTGCGGAAGACGTCAAGGAGCTTCTCACCCACCCGGAAGAAGAGGCGGGGGGGCTTATGACTTCTGCGGTTCTTCATTTCCTGCCTTCGGCGACGGTTGATGAAGCCATCTCAACCATCCGGCGCGAAGCCGAGGACATGGATTTTATCTACTATGTATATGTTGTTGACGAGGACGAGCGTCTCCTGGGCATGATCAGCTTAAAGGAGCTCCTCGTGGCCCCCGGGGAGGGCCTGCTGTCAGACCTCATGGATGACCGGGTGGTCTCCGTCCGGATTGATGAGGATAAAGATGAGATCGCCGATCTTTTTGCAAAATATGGCCTCATGGCGATTCCCGTCGTGGACGATGGGGACAGAATCAAGGGAGTGATCCTCTTCAAGAATCTCCTCGAAGTCGTTGCCCCCCACTTGGGTAAGAAATAATCATGGACGAAGGCGAAGGTCATCAATGCCGGAAAATAAAGATAAATCCCCCAAGAATATCTTTAACCGCGTTTCCCAGAGGGGATTCTGGCGATCCATGGGTTTACTTTTCGCCCTCATCGGGCCGGGGATCATCACCTCCAACGTGGACAATGACGCCGGCGGTATTACCACCTATTCTCTGGCCGGCGCGCAATATGGCCTCTCCCTCCTCTGGATACTCATTCCCATCACCATAGCCCTGATCATCATTCAGGAGATGTGCGCCCGGATGGGCGTTGTTTCCGGGAAAGGCCTATCCGACCTGATTCGGGAGCGTTTCGGGGCCCGGATTACCGTCTATCTCATGATCGTCCTTTTTTTAGCCAACCTCGGCAACACCATTTCCGAGTTCGCCGGAATTGCCGCGAGCCTGGAGATCTTCGGCGTCAGCAAATACATCTCTGTTCCCTTCGGGGCTTTTTTCGTTTGGTGGCTGGTTGTCAAAGGCAATTATAAATCTGTTGAGAAGGTCTTTCTGGTGGCCTGTCTTTTTTATGTCTCCTACATTATTTCTGGTTTCATGGGGAAACCGGACTGGGGGCAGATCGGCAAAGCGCTGATTACGCCGACAATGCGTTCCGATCCCGCCTTTCTGACCATGGCCGTTGGTATTATCGGAACCACCATTGCCCCGTGGATGCAGTTTTATCTTCAGTCCTCCGTCGTAGATAAGGGGCTTAAGGCTGAAGACTACGCCTATACAAGGGTCGATATCATTGTCGGTTCTTTTACGGTCAACATTGTGGCTTTCTTTATTATTATGCTCTGTGCCGTGACGCTGTTTCAGAATGGCATCAAGATTGAAACGGCCAAAGACGCGGCCCAGGCCCTGGCCCCCCTTGCCGGGGCCTACTGCACCTGGCTTTTCGCTTTCGGCCTGTTAAACGCTTCCCTTTTTGCCGCTTCGATCCTGCCTTTATCGACGGCCTACACGATCTGCGAGGCCTTTGGGTGGGAATCCAGCGTGAATCACAAGTTCACCGAAGCCCCACAGTTCTATTGGCTGTACTCCCTGATGATTTTTCTGGGCGCGGCGATAATTCTTTTCCCGAACATGCCCCTTGTTGCCATCATGTTTTACTCCCAGGTCATTAACGGGATGCTCTTGCCCTTCATTCTGATTTTTATGCTCCTGTTGATTAATGATCGCCGGATCATGGGCGATTATGTGAACAGTAGCATCATGAATTGGGTCACCTGGTCCACGGTGGGCATTTTGATTATCTTGTCGGTGGCGATGGTTGTCAGCGCCCTGATTTCATGACGGACCCTTAGTGAAGCAGGCTGCCGAGACGATTCCAGCGGACGGAATTATCTTCCTTGTTCCATGACCAGTAGATGACAAAGGCCTTGCCCATGACATCCTTGAGATCGACAAATCCCCAGAAACGACTGTCGTAACTCTGATCGCGGTTGTCTCCCATGGTAAAAATGGCGCCCTTGGGCACGGTGGCGGGTCCGAAATTGTCCCGGGGCTGGATAGCCCCCGGGATGATGAAGTCATCGACATAGACGCCACGCTTATCCTCATAGGGAATGCCATTGAGGAAGATCTTTTTATTTTTGATCTCGATGGTATCCCCGCCCACCCCGATAACCCTTTTGATGAAATCCTTGGACCTGTCTTCGGGATAAATAAAAACGACAATATCCCCTCTTTTGGGGTCGCTGATCGGGATCAGGGTGTTCCGGAAATAGGGAATCTTGATTCCATAGCTGAATTTGCTCACCAGGATGTGGTCGCCGATAAGCAAAGTCGGTTTCATGGAACCGGAAGGGATCTTGAAGGCCTGCACCACAAAGGTGCGGATAAAAAAGGCAATGAGAATGGCAATGATTATCGCTTCTGCGTATTCCTGAATTTTCGATTTGGTTTTAGTCATAATGCCGTTTCATCCCTCGATATGCTGTACATGGTTAAAGGTTTGCGGTAAAAGACCGCAAACCGATCATTAAGACGGCGAAGCCGTCATGAGTAAATAGTGGTCAGTGAAATGACGACCATCGTAAAGGCGAGGGAGCCTTTTACACAAATTCCCGCGATCCGCCCCAAAATCATTCCGTAGCCCGCCCGAAAGGCCGGTTTCATCCGCTGCTGCCTGATCATCTCAACAGTGAACACCCCGGCGAATCCCCCTAAAAAGGCCCCGGCAATAGCCCCGAAGCCAAAAAAGAAGGGGGTGAGCAGCGCCGCCCCGATCATGCTACCGGCAATGGACGCCCAGAATCCTTTCACTGACAGGCCAAACTGGAGGGCCACAGACATGCCGATAAAAAATTCCAGCGTCTCCGCAAGGACCGCGAGAACTATCATGATCAGGATCACCTTCCACCCGATCGGGTGGAAGCCGGTGACCAGGGCATAGATGATGACGTCGGCCGCAATGATTATGGTTCCCGGAAGTCCGAAAATGATCGAAAAGAACCCTAAAAAAAGAACAATGATAAACATGCTGATGCCAATAATTTCTATGGGAGACAATTTATTTTTTCCTTCTCGTTTTAGAAGGCCTCCACCGTTCCCATACCAGAACGACCGGCGCGGCGATAAAAATTGACGAGTAAGTCCCGACCATGATGCCGATGATGAGGGCAAAGGCGAAGTCGTGGATAACCGGGCCACCGAAGAAAAACAGGGCAATAAGTACGATGATGACGGTGAAGGAGGTCAGGATCGTCCTGCTCAGGGTCTGATTGATGCTTCCGTTAAGGACCTCGCTTAGGGGTTGCTTGATGTTCTTGAGGGAGTTTTCCCGGATGCGGTCGAAGACAACGATGGTGTCATTGATCGAATAACCGATAATGGTCAGCAGCGCCGCCACGATGGTCAGGTCGAACTCCTTGTTCAGGAGGGAAAAAACACCGATCGTGATGATGGTGTCGTGAACGAGGGCCAGAATTCCGCCGGCGGCGTAACGGAATTCGAACCGCCAGGCGATGTAGATCAGCATCCCGATCCAGGAGAACAGGAATG
>DMAT01000354.1 GCA_003451635.1 Syntrophus sp. (in: bacteria)
TGTCAATAAGTAAGCCTGACCCCGTCTTTTTTCCGTCTTTTTTGACCCCGTCTTTTTACGCCCCGTCGAGACCGGACCTCTCCGCCTTCCGGTACCAGGAGGCCGGATCCTTCAGATATTCTTCCGTATCTTTGAGGGAAACGTAATGCTCATGTTCAATATTGGCCAATAGCTCAAAAAATGCCTTTTCTTTGGGGTCCGTAACGTCGTCGCGGAGCCGGGCATAGTAGGTTGCCCCCTGACCCTCGAAATCAATTGCCTCTTCCAGGGCCTTCAGGTCATCGGCGTCCCCCGCCGGCGCGTTGGCCGCCTTTTTGACGACATCCCTCAGGATATCTTTAACAATAGTTTCTTTGACCTTCAAGGGGACCGTGTCGGGCCACTTCTTGTCTTTGGACCAGTTTTCGTGAAGCTGCTTGAGCCGTTCGTAATGCTCCAGTTCATCTGCGGCGATCTGCTGGAACATGGCCTTGCCGACGGGATTTTTTGTCCGCTCCGCGTTCTTCAGGTAAAACTCATGCTCTCTCATTTCATTATTCAGGGCAACATCCAGGGCGTTCAAACGATCTTTCATTGATATCTCCTTTCATTGGGCATTCAAAGTCGCTTAATGGCTCTCTCTCGTTAAAAGTAGCATTTTTCCCCTGAACAGGTCAAGTGGCTTCATTTCCCCGCAGATCTTCGACATGTTCGGCGATATTCTGGCAATGATCGGAGATCCGCTCCAGATGGATGAGCATCTCGATGAAAACCGGTCCGGCCTCGGCCGGACAGAGGCGTTTATGGAAACGGACCAGATGTCTTTCCCTTGCCTCCTTGACGGCGCTGTCAATATCATTTTCCCGGCGGTATACATCCGCGGTTCTGTCCCCATCATGCTTCCGGATCAATGATTCCGCGTCGGCGATATTGGCGGCAACCTGTCTTTCGATATCTGCCAACTCCTCCTCGGCGGCATGGGTGAACTCGATTTCCCGGTAGTGCTTTTCCCGGGCAAGATCAACGAAGCTGACAATATGATTACCCATACGTTCGATATCGTCCGCCATGGCCGTGTAGGCAAAGAGCTTCTGGGAAAGGGTTTCCGACATCTCGTTGCAGGATATTCTCCTCAGATATTCGACAATCTCGTGGCGGAGATGATTGGCAACCATCTCTATGTAGAGGACGTCCCTTCTCCGGCCTTCAAGGTAGGAATATCGGAGCGGGGCGGCCAGGGCGAACATCTTTTCCGCCAGCAGGATCTCCCGGGCCAATTCCTTTTCGACGGTTCCCAGGGCCGCCGCCGGTTCTGCGAGGACTTCTTCTCTCAAGAACTCCGGCCAGAGGGGCAGCACCGCTTCTGTGCCGGGAATGAGTCCTTCCAGAAGACGGGCAATATAGCGGATAAAGGGGAAAAACAGGATCACGATGATAAGATTAAAGAGAAAATGTCCCAGGGCAATCTGCTGTGCCACATTAGGTGAGAGCTTTCTGAGCACGTCCAGCAAAAAAGGCAGAGCGGCCATGCAGATCACGGCTCCCGCCGCCTTGAAAAATAAATGGGAGATGGCGGCCCGCTTCCCGCCGATGCCGGATACCATGCCGGCCATGAGGGCCGTGACAGTGGTCCCGACGTTAGCCCCGATCACCATGGGTAGGGCGTTGTCGAGGCTGATCAGATCCTGCTGGGCGAGGATGGCGAGAATGCTGATTGGTATGGCCGAGGCATGCACCAGGGCGGTAAAGAGGGCGGACAGGGCAAACCCCGTCAGAGGATGCTGGGTGTCACGGAAAAACCCCACGATTTCCGGATGATTCTTCAAGGGCAATGTCGCCGTGCCCACCATGCTCAAGCCAAAGAAAAGAAGGCCGAAATAGAAGATCGATTCGCCNNGCCTATTCCCTGCCACTTTTCTCTTCCTGTAAACCAGAGAATACCGCCTGTGATAATAAACAGGGGTGAGGCGTCGGTGATCTTCCAGACGACAAGTTGGACAATAACTGTCGTCCCCAGGTCGGCGCCAAGAACAATGGCCAGGGAATGGTAAAAGCTGATCAGCCCGGCGCTGACCATCCCCACGGCGATGACCGTAGTAGCAGAGCTGCTCTGAAAAAGGACCGTCGCCGCCGCCCCTGTGAGGAGTCCGAAAAAGGGGCGCTGGACGGCGTACTTGATATAATCCCGGATCCGGGCGGTAAAAAGAATCTGTATCCCGGCGCTGAGCTTCATCATGCCGAAGAGGAACAGGGTTATCCCGGCGCAGAGGAACAAAAAAGCTTTAATCATGGCCACATGTGCTCACAATATTGTTTAAGACATAAACAAGCCTTCATCGGCTTATCTCAATGGCGACGGCGCAAATTTCGGCGCAAACTGACTTGCAGTGAATCCAGGTATGTATAGATCACCGGGGTGATGTAGAGAGTCACGATCTGGGAAAAAATTAGTCCTCCAACCACGGCCAGACCTAGGGGTTGACGAGATTCTCCGCCTGCGCCCAAGCCGAGGGAGATGGGCAACGTGGCCATCAGGGCCGACATGGTTGTCATCATGATGGGGCGAAAACGTGTCAGGGCGCCCTGGTAAATCGCTTCTTCCGGTTTCTTCCCTTCCTTCCTCTCCGCATCCAGGGCGAAATCGATCATCATGATGG
>DMAT01000175.1 GCA_003451635.1 Syntrophus sp. (in: bacteria)
TGATACGAATCGGTTGAGAACCGTTGATTGATGCGATTGGTCAGGGAGCGAACCTGAGTTTCGAGAGCCTGGTAGTCTTCGAGAACGGAGCGGGACGGGGCGGCAATCTGGATGAATGTGAAGCGGCCGACCATTTCGGGATGGAGTTCAAGTAACCGTTCCACTGCGCGCAGACGTTCGAGAATCCCCTTGGTATAGTCAAGGCGGTCCACGCCCAGACCGATCAACATATCCGCGGCAAGGCCCAATGAGCGCTGCACTTCCGCGCGGCAATCCGCTGCTGACGGCTGCGTTTGTTGCGCATTCAAGGGCCACTGGATGGAGATGGGATAACTTTCCACCAGGGTCAGCTTGCCACGATGATGTATGGTCGAGGATTCATGCTCGGTGCGGGTTTCGAGATAGCGGTCAACGGTCTCCAGAAAATTTTTGCAATGAAACCGGGTATGGAAACCAAGGATGGTACTGCCCAGCATTCCCTGGAGCAGCTCTTCACGCCAGGGGCAGATGCCGAAGGATTCGGGGTTCGGCCAGGGGATGTGCCAGAAGGTAATGACCGTTGCTTTGGGCAGGGCTTTGCGGATCATCTTCGGCAGAAGGGCGAAATGATAGTCCTGGACGAGGACCACCGGGTCATCGCTTTTCGCTTCCTCGACGACAGCGTCGGCAAAACGCTGATTAATAGCCACATAATGTTCCCAGTCCGTACTGCGGAAAATCGGGCGGACATGGGCAATGTGACAAAGGGGCCACAAACCTTCGTTGGCAAACCCGAAATAGTATCCTATCTCTTCCTCATTGGACAGCCAGATGCGCCGCAGGGTGTAGTCGGGATGTCCGGGTGGAACGGGCACCCGGTTGTATTTATCCACGGTTTCTTTGTCCGCAGTACCGCTTCCATGGGCGATCCATATCCCCGAACATGCCCGCATAACGGGCTCCATCGCCGTCACGAGACCACTTGCCGGCCGTCTGACCTCGATGCCTTCCTTCCCTTTCATGTGGATATAGGGCTCGCGGTTGGAGACAACCAGAACCTGATCACCGTCAAGTTGCTTATGGAGAAGCCCTCGTAAGGATTCGGGCGTCCAGGCAATCGTAACGTCATCGGCGAAACGCCGTTCGGAATCCATAGTGCGCAGCAGGGCGCGCAAATCCCCTACCAGTGGTTGCAGTTCCGAGTTCACAGGCTGGGCGAAGGGGCGAACGAGTCCTTCGCCATGAAGCATCGCCCGCATGCCGTTCAGCCAGCCGCGCCAACTGAGGTGGGCAATGAAGACCGTAATTATGGAAATGACGACACTAAGTATCACAAACAGGATGATCACATATTGCTTGGTGTCGGCGCTACGGCGCTCAACAAAGCTCATGTCGTGTACGAGGACCATGGAACCGGCCGGCACGCCGTTATCCTTAATGGGATTTATGGCCACGTGCACGGGCCCCTGGGTCAGATGGAGGACAGATGGTGGTTTGTATGCAGCAGTGTCAGGTAACGAACAGGCAATGTCGCTCGGAAAATTGTGGGTGCTGTACAGCATTTTCCCTTCCCCATTGCAATAGCCGACGGCAAAGAGCCGTTCATCTTGAATGGCCCGCCTGAAAAGGCTGTTGATTTTAGCCTTGCTCCCCTGTTGCAGAAGCTCTACAAGCGGTTCTTGAAGGGTGCTGGTTATTAGTTTGGATCGAATATCCATGTCTCGCACAAACCAGCGCAAGGTGAGATTGTCCACTATCGGCACGATTGCAAAAGCAAGCAGTGCCAAGACAACGACGAGGGGGAGGACAAAGCGGAGCGACAGGCGCAGAGAGCGAAGCGATAGCTTGTTTATCAGGTAATGTTTCATGGCGTCTCCTAAAAAGCGCAATCCCAGCGGCTGCTCAAACGAATGGCCGCATTGATAAGCCCCACCATGCTGTAAGTCTGGGGGAAATTCCCCCAATGCTCGCCGGTATGCGGGTTGATATGCTCGGCAAGGAGTCCGTGCATGTTGCGCCTGGCGATCAGGTTTTCAAACAATTCACGGGCCTCCTTGGTGCGATCGAGCGCAGCCAGGGCATTAATATACCAAAAAGTACAGACGACAAAAGCATTTTCGGGAACACCGAAGTCGTCAGGCGCGACGTAACGGTGTATATAATTGCCGTGTTTCAGCTCTCGTTCAACCGCCGCCACCGTTTTGGCAAAGCGTGGGTCGTCAGCCGTAAGAAACCCGATATCATGGAGGAGCAGCATGCTTGCATCCAGCGTGTCGTCATCAAAAGCCGCAGCAAACGTCTGTTTCTTTTCGCTCCATGCCCGGTTGCAGATCACGGCATGGATACGGTCCGCGTGGCCGCGCCAATAGCTTCCCCGATCGCCAAACCCCAGCTTAAATGCGATCCGCGCCAAACGATCGCAAGCCGCCCAGCACATCACACTGGAAAATGTATGAATGCGCTGCCTGCCCCGGAACTCCCAGAGGCCGGCATCCGGCTGGTCATAGACGACCCGGGCTGTCTCGCCCAGGGGCTCCAGACGGTGGAAAAGCGCCGCATCCCCCCGGCGCACCAGGCGGTGGTCGAAAAACACATGGGCCACCGCCAAGATAGCTGATCCGTATACGTCGTGTTGATCCTGCGCATATGCCTGGTTGCCGATACGAACCGGCCCCAAGCCCCGGTATCCACAGAGGGAGTCGGTTTCCCGCTCTTCCAGTCGGGCTCTTCCGTTGATGCCATAGACGGGCTGGATACGACCCTCCGGGGCCCCTGCCACGACGTTGACGAGATAACTCAGGTAACGTTCCATGGTGCGGGTGGTGCCGAGACGATTCAAGGCGTTGACCACGAAATAGGCGTCCCGCAGCCAGCAGTAGCGGTAATCCCAATTGCGAGGCGCGGCAGCCATTTCAGGTATGGAGGTGGTCATGGCGGCGACGATGGCGCCGGTATCATCATAAGCATTGAGTTTCAGCGTGATGGCGGCGCGAATTACTTCATCCTGCCATTCGAAGGGAATCGCCAGGTCGCTGACCCACCGTTGCCAATAAGAAAGTGTTTCGTCCAGGAAACGGCGGGCCATTTCACCGATGGATTCGGAGATTGTTTCATCGGAGCCGATAATGATCGTCACGCATTCTTCAAGAAATACCATTCTTTCTTGAAGAATGCGTGACGATCATTATCGGCTCCGATGAAACAATCTCCGAATCCATCGGTGAAATGGCCCGCCGTTTCCTGGACGAAACACTTTCTTATTGGCAACGGTGGGTCAGCGACCTGGCGATTCCCTTCGAATGGCAGGATGAAGTAATTCGCGCCGCCATCACGCTGAAACTCAATGCTTATGATGATACCGGCGCCATCGTCGCCGCCA
>DMAT01000045.1 GCA_003451635.1 Syntrophus sp. (in: bacteria)
ACGTAGATGGGACCATGAACGCGGTATTCCGTAAGGGCCGGCTGGATTGGTTAAAGGAAGACGTGGATCCTTGCCGTATCCTCTCCAACGCACGATGTCTTTCGGAAGGCATCGACGTTCCCGCGCTCGATGCCGTCATTTTTCTCGATACCCGCGACTCCATCGTGGATATCGTCCAGTCTGTGGGGCGCGTCATGCGCAAAGCCCCGGGAAAGACCTATGGCTACATTATCCTGCCCGTGGGCATCCCCATGGACGAGATCAAGGACTACAATTCGTTCATCGAGACGGACAAGCGTTTCAAAGGGATCTGGAAGATTATTCGCTCGCTTCGCGCCCATGACGAATCCCTTGTGGACGAAGCGGAATTCCAAAAAAAGATAAAGATCGCAATCCTGAAGCCTGGCGGAGGTTCCCGGCAAACCGTGGGCAGTTTGGACATAGATATTCCCAATTTTGCCCCGGTCACAGAGCTTTCTAAGGCGGTCTATACTGCCATCCCCAAAAAGCTTGGCGATCGGGAGTATTGGGCGGATTGGGCCAAGGATGTGGCTCAAATTGCGGGGAAGGTGATCCTTCGGATCAGTAGCCTAGTGGAAGAGAGTGCGTCGACCAAGACAGAATTTGCAGCATTTTTGTCCGGTCTGCGTGAGAATATCAATACGGAAATCAGCCAGGATGATGCGGTGGAGATGCTTGCGCAGCACCTCATAACCCGCCCTGTCTTTGACGCGATTTTTGAAGNNGTTACGAGTTCTCCAAGCACAACCCAGTGGCCAAAGCCATGGACCGTGTACTCTCCGTTTTGGACAGGCATCAGATCGACTCGGAAACCGAGAGTATGCAGAGGTTTTACGACAGCATCAGGGACCGTGTGCGCTACGCCAAAAGCGATAAGTCCCGCCAGGACATCATCAGGAATCTGTATGATACATTCTTTCAGTCAGCGTTTCCCAAGATGTCTGATCGTCTGGGCATTGTTTACACGCCCGTCGAAGTCGTGGACTTTATCCTGTGCAGCGCCGATGTCGCCCTCAAAGAACACTTCGGCAAAAACTTGGGCGATGAGGGTGTCCAGATACTCGACCCCTTCACCGGGACAGGAACCTTCATCGTCCGCCTCCTGCAGCTTGGTCTTATTTCTCCTGAGGATCTGATCCGCAAGTTCGCCACGGAAATCCACGCCAACGAGATCGTGCTTCTGGCGTATTACATTGCGGCGATCAACATCGAAACGACCTACCATTCCCTGACGGGCGAGTACACGCCATTCCCCGGCATTGTTTTGACCGACACTTTCCAGTTGAGCAAGAAAGATCCAATCCAAAGCATGAATCCGGTCCTGCCCGAAAACAATGAACGGGTCCGACATCAAATGAGCCGGGATATTCGGGTCATCGTTGGCAATCCCCCGTATTCAGCGGGACAGGGCAGCGCCAACGATGACAACCAGAACACAAAGTATAAGGAACTCGATGAACGGATTCGGCAGACCTATGTAAAGGAATCGACTTCTGCCAATAAAAACAGCCTCTACGATTCCTACATTAAAGCCTTGCGATGGGCTTCAGATCGCATTGGAAAATCCGGGATTATTTCTTTTGTGACGAATGGGGCGTTTATCGAAAAAAATACCGCCGCCGGGCTGAGGAAATGCCTTCAATTAGAATTTTCTGATATATATATCATCAATCTAAAAGGTTTTATTCGGGGGAAATCTGGTGAAGATGCCAAACGAGAAGGGCAAGGTATTTTTAATATCATGACTGGCGTATGCATTACAATCATGATTAAAAATCCAAAAAAAACAACTCGCAATATTCATTACCACGACATTGGTGACTATTTAAGTCGTGAAGAAAAGCTCTCTATCATTCATAAATTCAAAAATATAGATTCAGTGCCATGGGTGGATTTAAAGCCTAACGAGCAGGGTGATTGGATCAACCAAAGAAATCCTGAGTTTGAGAATTTCCTTCAGATAGGCAACAAGGCCGATAAAAATCCTGATGTAATCTTCAACATTTATTCTTGTGGGATACAGTCTAATCGAGATGCGTGGGTCTATAATTTTTCAGAACAAGCTGTTAGTTCCAACATGAAGAGAATGATTGATAATTACAATGGGGCCATTAATGGAACCCTCAGCGGCGACAAAAATTCGAAGGTCCTGATTAGTTGGACTGGACGGTTGCTTGAAGATTATGGAAAAAAAATTCAACACCAATATTCAGACGATATTAGAGAGTCTATATATAGGCCATTTGTTAAGAATTTTATGTTTTTTTCAAAAGTTTTTAACCATAGACCGTATCAAATTCCAAAGCTTTTCCCGACTAGACACCATGACAATATTGTAATTTCAGTAATGGGAATAGGTGCTCGGCTAAATTTTACTTGCCTCGTGACAAGCAGCATCCCGGATCTTCACCTTCACGACACAGGCCAATGCTTCCCCCGCTTTTGGTACAACAAGGTTGACGACAAGGCGATGTTCACTACGCAAACTCCTGACGAGCACGGCTACGTTCGCCACGACGCCATAACTGACTGGGCTCTCGAAACCTTCCAGAAACACTATAAAGACGACCGTATCACCAAAGAAGATATCTTCTGGTATGTCTATGGGATTT
>DMAT01000319.1 GCA_003451635.1 Syntrophus sp. (in: bacteria)
AAAGGCGACATCGTCCTCATCGCCGGCAAGGGACATGAAGATTACCAGCTCGTCGGCGCGGAACGTTTCTTTTTTGACGATTGCCTTGTTGCCAGGGATGCCCTGACCAGGATCAGGGACGAAAAGAGGAGCCTGCCATGAAGACCGGTCCGCTGTTCTCCATTCATGACGTCCTCTCCGCAACAGGAGGCGCTCTCCTGGGCGGTCCTGTTCAGGAAGACATCCTGCTTGAAGGGGTTGCCACCGACTCCCGTCAGTGCTCGCCCGGTAATCTTTTTGTTGCCTTACAGGGAGAAAGCTTCGATGGACATCATTACCTTGATCAGGCCATTAAGAAGGGCGCCGCCGGCTTGCTCATTCACCAACGGATCGAAAAGGGGTCGAAAGATCTTCCCGTAATTCTGGTAGGCGATACCCTGCAAGCCTTGGGAGACCTGGCCCACTTCTGGCGCCGGAAATTTTCGCCCACGATCATCGCCATCACGGGCTCTTCAGGAAAAACCACGACCAAGGAAATGGCGGCGGCAATTTTGGGCAGGGGCAGAAATTGCCTGAAAACGGAAGGGAATTTTAACAATCTTATTGGACTTCCCCTGACAATCTTTAAGCTGAAACATGATCATGCCGCGGCTATTCTGGAGCTGGGGACAAATCAGCGCGGTGAAATCGCCCGGCTGACGAGGATCGCCGCGCCGGAGATTGGTTTGATTACCAATATCGGCCCTGCCCATCTGGAGGGTTTTACGAGCATCGCGGGGGTTGCGGAAGAAAAAAAAGACTTGTTTTTAAACATGCCTCAGTCGGGAACCATTATTATCAACCATGACGACCAGTTCCTCAGCAAGTACGGGGACGGCTGGACAGGTCGCTCTATCTCTTTCGGTTTAAAGGAAGGCGCCGATGTACACGCCGAGAAAATCACTTATCGCCATGATCGGGGAACCAGCTTTACCCTGTATGTAGGGGACGCACATCAGGAAGTAAGCATGCCCATTGCAGGGGAACATCAGGTCATGAATGCCCTTGCTGCCGCCGCATCAACTTGGGCCGCCGGCGCGACAATAGCGGACATTGGCCGGGGACTGACCAACTTTTCTCCCGTTCCGGGACGGATGGAAGTTCTCCCCTTGAACAACGGGGCCTATGTGATCAACGACACTTACAACGCCAATCCCGCCTCAGTGGGGGAAGCGCTCAAGACCCTCTGTAATCTCAAAGGAAAGGGTCGCAGTGTTGTTGTCCTGGGGGACATGCTCGAACTGGGGGAGGAAGAGGAGATCTGGCATCAGAAAATCGGGGGCCTTCTGGCAGACACCGGAGTGGACAGGGTTTATCTCCGGGGAAGGCTCGCCGGGGCGACGGCAGCAGGGGCCTCGAAAAAAGGTTTGCCGGCATCATCGGTCATCCTCCGGGAGGATCCGGAAGAGATTGCCAGCGACATTCTCTCCTATGTCAAGGATGGCGACTGGATTCTAGTTAAGGGTTCTCGAAGAATGAAGATGGAAACCATCGTGGAAATGATTATCAGTCAGGTCGGGAGGGGGCGCCGATGATCTACCATCTCCTGTATCCACTGCATACAACCTTCTCCTCATTCAATGTATTTCGCTACATTACTTTCAGAACGATTTATGCGGCGATAACAGCCCTGGTCATATGTTTTATCCTTGGCCCCTGGCTTATCCGCAGACTCCAGGAACTCCAGATCGGCCAGTCGATCCGGGAAGACGGCCCCGACAGCCATCTCGTGAAGCAGGGAACCCCTACCATGGGGGGCCTCCTGATCATCTTTTCCGTCGTGATTTCTACCCTCATGTGGGCCAATCTTACCGTCTGGTACATCTGGCTGGTCATCCTTGTCACCGTCAGTTTCGGATTGATCGGATTTGTTGACGATTACTGGAAAATAACCAGAAAGAACAGCCGTGGCATCTCGGGAAAGGCAAGGCTGGGAGCGGAAATTTCCATTGCCCTGTTTGTCAGCATCGTTCTGTATATGAAACCGGGATTCACATCCAATATCACCATCCCCTTTTTCAAAACCGTCCTGCCCAATCTGGGCTGGGCGTATATCCTCCTTGCTACTTTTATCATTGTCGGCGCCGCCAATGCCGTTAACCTCACCGATGGTCTGGACGGCCTCGCCATTGGCCCGATCATCATTTGCTTCATGACCTATCTGTTTTTTGCCTACTTCGCCGGAAATGTCAAAATCGCCACCTATCTTCAAATTCCCTACGTCTCCGGAACAGGGGAACTGGCGATCTTCTGCGGCGCCATGGTCGGGGCCGGGCTCGGTTTTCTCTGGTATAACACCTATCCCGCCCAGGTATTTATGGGAGATGTGGGGGCCCTGTCCCTGGGCGGCGCCTTGGGAACCCTGGCCCTCCTGACCAAACAGGAGATTCTCCTGGCCATCGTGGGTGGAATATTTGTCCTGGAAACCTTTTCCGTCATCTTCCAGGTGGGTTGGTTCAAGATTTCCAAGGGAAAGCGGATTTTCCGGATGGCCCCCCTTCATCATCACTTTGAACTCAAGGGATGGGCGGAACCAAAAGTCATCGTCCGTTTCTGGATCATTTCCATCCTCCTGGCCCTGGTGGCCCTGAGTACCCTGAAATTGAGGTAGTTAAGCTTCATGGACCTGAGAGGAAAAAATATCGCTGTCATCGGGATGGCCAAAACCGGCCTGGCAACAACGGAATTTCTGTTGAACCGCGGGGCGCTGGTGATTGCGACGGACGAGAGGCCAGTCTCCCCCTTAGGCGCTAACCTGCGGGCGGCAAGGATTGTTCCCCATGATCCCGGTATTCTCAAAGGAGTAGAGCTCGTCATCCCCTCTCCCGGGGTGCCGCCGGCCAACCCCATTCTCATGGAAGCAGTCCGGCAGGGGATCCCGGTTCTCAGTGAAATTGAGCTTGCCAGTCGTTTTCTCAAACCCCCGATGATTGCCATAACCGGCACCAACGGCAAGACGACGA
>DMAT01000309.1 GCA_003451635.1 Syntrophus sp. (in: bacteria)
CACCAGTTGACGATATAGTCGCCCTGATAGATGAGACCGTCGTTATAGAGCCGGACAAAGACCTCCCGGACCGCCTGGGAGAGTCCCGCGTCCATGGTGAAACGTTCCCGCTCCCAGTCGCAGGAGCAGCCGAGCCGTTTGAGCTGGTTGGTAATCACGCCGCCGTATTTTTCCTTCCACTCCCAGACCCGCTCGATGAACTTTTCCCGTCCCAGGTCATGGAGGGTGAGACCCTCCCTGGCCAGTTCTTGTTCCACTACGTTCTGAGTGGCGATCCCCGCGTGATCCGTTCCCGGCATCCACATGGAGTTGTAACCCTGCATCCGCTTGAACCGGATCATGATATCCTGGAGGACGTTGTTCAGGGCGTGCCCCATGTGGAGTATGCCCGTGACATTCGGGGGGGGGATGACAATTGAAAACTGCGGTTTGGCGCTTCCATCTATAGCGTGGAAAAAATTATTGTCCATCCAGTACTGGTACCAATTTCGCTCCGCTGCTTGCGGTTCGAACGCCTTGCTCAACTGCCCTCTACCCATGAATGCTCTCCTTCCAGATGATGTTTCCTGAGATCCTGGGGCCTTATGTGGGGACCCCAGGATTGGACGGGAAAAAATTTAGAATTTCAACTCTTCTTTGAATTTCTTGATGATCAGCAGGGCTTCGACGCCGGATACCGTATCCATGGGCGCGAATTCTCCGGTTGAGAGACTTTTGGCCTGCATAATCCCCCGGGAGGTCACAACCATAACGGCATTGAAGTAGGGCAGGTCAGAGCGCAGGTCGGGGAAGGTCGATGTAGAACCGATGAACTTGGTGGCCAGGCTGTTATCGCCGGTAACTTTGATCAAAATGTCTTCGATCATCATGGCATAGGCGCCCCTGGTGACAAATTCATTGGGATGGAAGGCCCCATCGGGGTAAACTTCCAGGCCCCGCACCCCAAGCTGGAGTATCCCTTCGATGTCCATTTTCAGGGGATTGGCGGCGATGTCGGTGGCCGCAGGGGCGCCTCTTCCCGGTGCCTTGGCCTTGTCGGGGTCCTTGAAGGAGGTGTCGAACTCTTTGGGGGTGCGTTTATTATAGAGGACATCAATCTTCATCTCTTCCATGAACAGGGCGGCGGCGTCGGCACGGGTGAGTTTTTCCACCAGGGCGATCTTCTTTCCCGTCACGGTCCCCGGCATGGCCCGCTGGATATCCTGAACGAGTTTCCACTGAACATCGGCCTCAGCGGTATATTCGGCCTTGAGCTCCATGACCTTGGCAAACATTTCGCCGGATTTGTTGAAATTTAGGGCTGTCTTGTAGCAGAGGCCCATAAAATAATAAGCAGGGGAGTATTTAGCGTTGATGGCGATGGCGTTATCGAAGTCATTCTTGGATGTGTCGAGCCAACTCGTATCTTGCGAGCAGTCCGTGCCGATGCGGGCGCAGGCGGCCTTGTTCATGGTATAGACGCGAATGTAGCCCACATGGACGACGAGCTTCTCGTCGTTGTTGTTGGCGTATTCCCAGGCTTTATCCAAAGCCTTGAAGGCGCCGGGAAAGTCATTCTGATAGGCCTTGACTAGCGCCGTGCCCGTAAAGGCCCGGGAAAATTTCGGGGCTAACTGTATGGCCCGGTCAAATTCAGCCTGCGCCTGGGGGTACTGACCCTGATCGAGAAGCCTCAGACCCGTATATACGTGATGATCGGGAGTGTCCATTTCTCCCATCGGTTTGACTGCCTTCGGTCCGCAGGATACAAGCATGAGGATCGCTGTCATGATCGCCAGGACAAAAAACATCCTTCGATAGTCTTTCCCTCGCTTCATAAGCCTTCTCCTTTCGTTACTTTGTGCCTCCATATAGGGGCAGCGTTTTTTAAAGTCAAGCAATTTCAAATACCCCGATTAGAGGGCCTTCACGGTTTTTAATGGTTTGCGATCATAGGGTCCTTTTTTGATCGTGTCAAGAGTTGAGAAATTCCGCGATACGCCTCTTTATCCCCGGCATGTCGTCGGGAGACATCCAGGTCATGTCCTTTTCCGCCCGGAACCACGTCATCTGTCTCTTTGCGTATTTTCTGGTATCCCGGGCCATTGATGCCTGCGCCTCCTCCAGGGTGCATATCCCCTTGAGATAGGCGAATATATGCTTATAGCCCAGGGACTGCATGGGTTTGAGATCTTCGCCGTAGCCCCCGGCCAGGAGTTCCCGCGTTTCCTCGACCAGCCCGGCGGCGATCATGGCGGCGGCCCGTCCATCGATGCGCTCAAAGAGGCTGTCCCGATCGGAAAAAATGCCGATTTTTATGAATTCATAGCGTTTATCCTGAAATCCGTGCCGCCCCTGGGCCTCCGTGATGGAACAGCCCATGGCCGCAAAATATTCCAGAGCCCGCATGATCCGCACTGCGTCGTTGGGGCCGATGGTCAGGGCTGCGGCCGGGTCCCTTATCCGGAGTTCCTCGTAAAGATAATCCTTGCCGTGGAGGGCCATCAATTCTTTGTAATTGCCTCTCAGCGCCTCGTCCGGTCCCGGCCCCGGAAGGAGCCCCCCCAGGAGAACCCTGATGTACAGGCCCGTTCCGCCCACGACGAATACGGTCCTGCCCTGTCCGTGCAGCATGTCGATGGCGAGGTCCGCCTCCTCACGAAAACGGTTGGCGTTGAACCAGTCGTCAGGGTTGACGCAATCGATGAGGTGATGGGGAACCTGCTGTTGCTCTTCCCGTGAGGGCTTGGCCGTCCCGATGTCCAGATAGCGGTACACTTGCATGGAATCGGCGCTGATGATCCCGGCGTTGAATTCCCGGGCCAACTGGAGGGCGATGGCCGTCTTCCCGACTCCCGTCGGACCGGTAATGACGACAAGGCGGGGCCTGGCGGTGTGAACTGACTTCGGCATAGCGCCTTGGCCTCTCAGGTCCGTTTGAAAAGACGGGACAACTGTTTCCCCGTGATGACGATCCAGACCGGGCGGCCGTGGGGACACGTCGCCGCAAAGGGCAGATGATCGAGATCCTGGCAGATTCGGGACACCTCTTGCTCCGAAAGGACTTGGCCGGCCTTGACGGCCCCTTTGCAGGCCAGAGAAATCAACACCTTGTCCCTTTTGTCCTGCCAGGAGGCGGTTGCCCCTTCGCCGGCGAGCTGTCCGATCAGATCCTGCAGGAGTCTCTGGGGGTTCAGATGGCCCAGAATGGCCGGCAGGGACTTTATTGCTACGGTATAGCCGCCGAAGGGTTCGACTTCCATTCCAATTTCCTTCAGGATATCGATATTTTCCATGAGCAGACCATGGTCCCCGGAGGGAAGAGCGACGACCTCGGGGAGGAGCAGGGGTTGGGCAATAATATTGTCCCCTCCCCCAATCTGACGGAACTGTTCATAGAGGATGCGTTCGTGG
>DMAT01000005.1 GCA_003451635.1 Syntrophus sp. (in: bacteria)
GACTGATTTGCTTCCTTTATGAGTCAACCTGATGAACAGCCGGTAAACGTTACTGCCCGTTCAGGTTGAGCCATTTTTGCCGGGCCGCTTCCGGAATAAGATCTCCCGACGTTTTTTGCAGGACTCCCAGGGTTTTTGTCATGGGCAGCTCGACAAAAAGTCCCGAAGCCAGAGCCAGTGCATATATGCAGTGAGGGGCCTGGCCGCCCTGAGCGGGGTCGAAAAAGATGTCATGAATGACCAAATAACCGCCGGGCTGGAGGTGGGAGACCCAGGCGAGATAGTCTCCGAAGGCGGAAGCAAAGGTGTGGCTGCCGTCAATGAATACCAGACTAAGCGGAGTCTGCCAGGCCCTGGCGACCAGACTGGAAGGGCAAACCAGCGGGACCACGGTGTCTGAAAGGGCAAGCTCGGCAAGGATCTTTCGAAAAAGGGGAAAGGTATCAATCAACCCGCTTCTATCGTCCAACAGCTCCGGGTCGAAATAGGCCTGTCCGGGCTGCTGTTCCTCCGATCCCCGGTGGTGGTCAATGGAAAAAAGGACGGCTCCGCGCTCCTGACAAGCCAGACCGATAAAAGCGGCAGACTTTCCGCAATAACTGCCGATTTCCAGGCAGGGGCCGTGAACGGAAGCTTCCCGGGCAAGTTCATAAAGCCTCAAGGCCTCTTCATCGTCGAGAAACCCCTTGATATTTATTGATAAAAGATAATCTGTCGTCAGAGGGCGCTTATTCATATCAGAGGACAGGACTGAAGATCGTGCCGTCGGGCATGATTTCTACCAGACGACCGTCTCTTTTTGTGACCGTGGTCAGAATAGGGGGGACGTTTTTTGTCTCTACAGACTGAAAAACGGCTTCTATAGTATCAAAACGACAAAGCTCCCGAAGGGTCATGATTGTCGGCAGAACCATGTTGAAGCGGTTTTGCTCGTATTTCCCAAGGGCGCGCTGAGGGGTGATCCAGGTGTGTCCGGTCAGTTCAATGCCGTCATGCGTGGCTTCCTGACCTTCCGGGGCGATAGCCACGAAAAAACGGACATCATAGCGATAGGGGAGAAACTCCGGGGTGATCCAGTGGGCAAAATATTTAAGACGGTCCAGCGAGAGGGTCCATTTTTCCATTTTGAGGATGTCCGTAAAGGTGGCTTGCCCAGCCAGGAGGCGGCTTCGGTAGCAGGCGATGGTATGAAGGTCCCGGGTATCGTCAGAAATAAAGATGCCCGTTTCCTCGAATGTCTCCCTCGTTGCCGCAACCCAGGCCCCGAGGGCCATCGCCTCGGTAGGCATATCAACGAGGATCTGAAACGCCTTTTGTCGATCAAGGCCCTGGCAAAAAGAGGCCGATTCCAGAGAACAGTCATCATCGTCAATACAACCACCGGGAAAGACATAACAATCGGGGACGAAAAGGCTGTCGGGGTGACGCTGGACCATCAGGACTTCGAAGGGACCATGCTCACGATCAATTGCTGGTCTCAGCATTATGACCGTTGAGGCTTCTTTGGGGACCGAAATGGTTTTCAAAGGTTTCCTCCGCGTTTATGGGTGACGGCATAGCCCAAATCGGAATACCATGCAATCTAAAAGATGACGACCAAGCAATTTTTCCTGTCAATTTTTCCTTGACAACCTTTGGCAGAAAGATTATGCAGAACCACGCTGAAGTAAGTTCTGCATGATAAAAACCCGGTCTGTTAGTCATTTTTAGAGATACCTTGATCAGCGATTGAGGCATTCGCCCAATGATCAAAAGGGGGTCAATTCATCTTGATAATCATCGTTATGGTCCAATATTAGTTAGCGAAAGGAGGGATAACAGGTTCCGACTCGGCGAAGGTTTAACTAATAATCGGTTGCAACGGCTAAAGTAAGGAGGGATTTGTTTCATGACAACACCGATACAGCAGAAGCTTCGTGACAAAAAGAGAACACCCCAGCAGATCCTCGATATGGTAAAATCCGGAAGCTGGATACAGCCCGGTTCCGTCGGCGGCGACTCCACGGAGTGTATGAAGGAACTGGCCAAGAGAGTTGGTCCGAATCTGAAAGACATCGAAATCTGGAACTATGCGAACTTTTTCCCCCATCCTGAATTTCAGCAGGTAGACCCAAAACAGGAATATCACGCCTTTCACGAGTACTTCTTCTTCCCCTGGAACCGTAAAGCCCGGGATACTAACAACGTAACGAGCTGGGCCCACTGGGGATGGGCGTTGGGCATTTATTTCGCCCATTACCGTTTTACCAACGCCGTGAAGGCAAACCGTGGTTTCGATTGGTGGTTCAACGCCGCGTCGCCCCCCGATGAGTTCGGTTTCTTCAACTGGTCCTACGGGACGAATAACTGCAAGGTTTTCAGCGAGTGCGCGAAGAATATCGTTGTGGAAGTCCGCTCTGACTATCCCTGGGCTGAAGGCGGTCGATTCAATACCATCAACATCGATGAGATCGATTACTGGGTTGAGGTCGACGTCGAAAAGTACAAATGGCCCCAGATCAACGAAAGGGGCATCAAGCCCAAAGACGACGAACAGAAAATCGCTCAGCACGTCCTCAGCATCATGAGGGATCGGGATATCGTCCAGCTCGGCATCGGCGGTCTCCCCTCCG
>DMAT01000412.1 GCA_003451635.1 Syntrophus sp. (in: bacteria)
AACTCCACGACGTCAATCACGATCTCCTTGCCCAGATAGCGATGCTTGCTCCCTTTGGCAGCCGCAATCCCGAACCCGTCCTCTGCGTTCGTAATGTCAATGTCGCGGCGTCAAACATCGTTGGCAACAACCATCTTAGGCTGCGATTGAACGGCGACGGGGTATCCTGCAACGGTATCTGGTTCAGCAAAGGTCATTTCATTAAGCAACTAAGCTCCGGAACAACATCGGATATCGCCTTCACCCCTCAGTTCAATTACTGGAACGGCGTCAACGAGATACAACTAAAGATGAAAGACATGTCCGTTCCTACGGTCTGACTCCCGCTATTCCGTTATAAATAAATATTTCATCACAACCAGCGTTTCCGTCGGCGATACGATTTCACATCCCGATATGCCCTCATGTCTCCCGAGGCAGCCATACCAAGATAAAACTCCTTGATGTCCGGATTTTCAACGAGATCTTCTGCCTTGCCCTCCATAACGATTTTTCCATTCTCCATGACGTAGCCATAATGGGCGATCTGTAGGGCCATGTTGGCATTCTGTTCCACCAAGACGATAGTAGCGCCCTGTTCTTCGTTGATTTTTTTAATGATGCCGAAAATCTCTCGCACAATGAGCGGGGCAAGGCCAAGGGATGGTTCGTCAAGGAGGAGGAGTTCCGGCTTTGCCATGAGGGCACGACCAATGACGAGCATCTGCAATTCCCCGCCGCTACAGTAGCCGGCCCTGGCCCGACGGCGGGCCAGGAGCGCCGGAAAATAGTTATAGACCATCTCCAGGTCATCTTTGTAAGACTTGTTTGGTCTTATGGCTGTTCCGACGCGTAGATTCTCTTCGATAGTCAGATACTTGAAAGGTTGACGTCCCTCAAGGACCTGAATGATCCCCATCCGAGTGATGATTTCCGGGGACTGATTCTCAATGTGTCTCCCCTGAAAGATGATTTCCCCATCCGTAACTTTGCCGTTTTCCGGCTTCAGGAGCCCGGAAATAGCCTTGAGTGTCGATGTCTTTCCCGAACCGTTGCTCCCTAAAAGAGAAATGATTTTACCTTTCTCAACTGAGAGGGAAACCCCCTTGAGAACCTGGATGACATCGGAATATACGACCGAAATATTGTTAACCGCTAAAAGCACTGCCTTGCCTCCCTCAGTAGGAAAATGGCCAGAGCCGGAAACTGGAACGTATAATACGCCAGACCTCGGCAATTCCACGGGGTTCGAAAAGGATAAAGAGGACGATGGCCAAACCGAATATGAATTCCCGCAGGGGTGCCAAGTTCAACCCCGTCTGCGTAACCATCCCCATATTCATCATCAGGTCTATGGCCCAGCGGAGCAGTTCATTGAGGCCGGTGATAAATATGGCGCCGAATATTGCCCCCGACATGTTTCCCATGCCGCCGATGATTACCATGGCAATGTACTCCACGGACAGGCCAAGATTGAATGGTTCGGAAGTAATACTGACCGTGTAGTAGGCCCAGATTGCCCCGGCTACTCCGGCATAGAAGGAACTGATGGCAAAGGCAAGGAGCTTGTAGGGGAAAATGGGGATGCCCATGCCCTCGGCAGCCCGGTCGTTGTCCCTGATGGCTACGAAAGCCCTCCCATATTTTGTCCTCATGAGATTGACGGCCAACCACAGCATGACCAGCATGGCAATAAAAATCACATAAAAGAAGGGAATGTCGCCGCTGATCTCTAATCCAATAATATTTGCCTTCGGCAAGGTAATGCCCATAGTGCCCTTGGTCACATCCTCCCAATGGACCAGGACATACTCGATGATGAATTGACCGGCCAGGGTGGCAATGGTCAGGTAAAGTCCCTTCAGGCGACTGGAAGGGAGTCCGAAGATCAGACCCACCAAAGCGGTGATCAGTCCGGCGGCAGGGACGCTGAGGAGAAAGGGAATCTCAAGGCGGGTTGCCAGGAATGCGGCGGCATACGCACCAACGCCAAAAAATGCGCCGTGGCCCAGAGATATCTGTCCGGTGTAACCGATGAGAATGTTGAGACCGATCGCGGCGATGGCGGCAATGCCGATAGAATTGAGGATATATAAAAAATATGGGCTGCTGACAAAGGGGGCCAGACCGAAAAGGACGATCAGACCCGCAGCGGCAAAAAAACGGCCATAATCGGTCTCATAGACCTTCAATTGATCTGCGTAGTTTTCATGATAGTTGCCGCAGGGATGGAAAACCCTTTTTCTCATATCAGACCCTTTCTATTTCCACCTGGCCGAAAAGGCCGTAGGGTTTCACCATCAGAATGAACACGAGCACGATGTAGGGCACCACATCCCGGAGGGACGGCGATATATATCCACCCGTAAGAGTTTCTAAGAGGCCGATAATGAGCCCACCGACGATGGCGCCGCCGATGCTGTCAAGACCACCGAGAATGACTACGGGAAACACTTTCAGACCGATGGCGCTCAGGTCATGGACATTGACCCCGTTGATAATACCGAGGATAATGCCGCTCATACCGGCAACCAAAGCGGCAATTGCCCAGGAAAGGGCAAATACCTTCTTGACATTGACGCCGAGAGAGAGAGCTGCCCGCTGATTATCGGCAACGGAACGCATATAAATCCCCTGGGAGGAGAATTTGAAGAAAATCCCAAAGAGGACAAGAAAGATCGTTCCGACCACCAAGGCCAGCGTATAAACCGGTTGCACCGCGACGCTGCCCCAGTTCAGGCTCAACCAGGAAGGTAGAAAATCAGGAAAAGTATGAAGATTCCCACCCCAGATCAGCAGGATCAGACCCTTGAACATCGCGGCCAGCCCGACGGTAAGCATAATGACAAAAATGAGGGGTTCGCCGATCAAGGGCCGCAAAAAGAGACGCTCCACAATGAAACCGAGGGAAAAACACGCCGCCATTGTCAAGAGGAAGGCAGCGTAGACCGGCAGTTCCAGCCAGGTCACCAGAACGAGAAAAATATAGGCCCCCATGGCCAGCAATTCACCGTGGGCAAAATTGAGAACGCTTGATGATTTGAAGATCATGACAAAACCCATGGCGGAAATGCCATAGATGAACCCTACACTCAGACCATTGACCACCAGTTGTATGAAGAAATCCATTTTCCCTCCAGGGGCTTAAATAGTTAATATGTTAACCTTTGTCGTTATCTCCCCTACCCTGCCGTCACGGTAGCGGATCTTACCTTTTGTCTCGACCTGTGAGATTTCACGGTACATGGACTCGATCAACTGGAGATAGAGCCCGTAGATAAAACGTCTGCGAACCTTGCCGGTCCGGGTGAGTTCTTCATCGTCTGCGTCCAGAAGCTTATAAAGAAGCAGGAATTTCCTGATTTTCATGATTTCGGGTAATTGTTTGTTAATTTCCCTGATTTCAGCGCCGACAAGGTCTTCCACCGTGTTTTGCTGAGATAAATCCAGGTAAGTTGTAAAAGGGATGAGCCTTTCCTCCGCCCAGTTGCCGACGTTTTCCATATCGATATTCACCATAGCCGTAATGAATGGTCTTGATTCTCCAAAAGTGACGGCTTCTTTTATATAGGGGCTGAATTTAAGACGGGTTTCGATGAAATCCGGAGAAAATGCCTGGCCGCTCTTATTCTTGATGATATCTTCCTTG
>DMAT01000389.1 GCA_003451635.1 Syntrophus sp. (in: bacteria)
GAATCTCCCGCCGTCAACACGGAAGACGCCGGCGCTGAACTGACTTACAACAAACGTAACCGGATAAGTACAGGGATCAAGTGGGCAGATATCGCCGATAAGAACACGGCATTGAAGGTCAAGGAGACCACAAAACAGAACGTCTACCCCCGTCCGGATTATCAAGGTATGATCGACAAGGGGGCAAACCCGATGATCGTGCACCTGGTCAAACAGGTTTACGATTCCCTCGCCGCCGCCCCGGTAACCGCCAAAGCGCCAACCGATGCCGATCTGAAACTATACATCGATGCCGTTAACCGCGTCATGAAAGGGACAATAGCCTGGTCTAATGACAATGAGGCCGTCGGCACGTGGGCGCGAAAGCAGATATCCGGACGGCCGCTTTCCATGATCGAAATGACCACTGCATCCCACGAACTTCTTGATGCCGTCTATCCCAACGGGTGGAAGAACTTCAGGGAAGAGGTTCGCATCCTCGGAGGAAATAAGGCCCTCCGGGCATTGCAACCAGGACGTGAAGAAGGAATCAAAGCCCAGAACGCCGTAAAAGACGGCTGGCCATCCAAACAGGAAGCATGGCAGAAACGAGGATATAAGATCATCAGCCGCGCTGACCTCAAGATATCGGAAGGTTACCGCTATGAACTCGACAAAAAAGTCCCTGTCTTTTTCCTGAAGGCCGGAGAAACCACCCAGGGACGTTTTGAATCCCGGGAATTAGCAGACGAAGCAAAAGACGCATTCAAACCAATGCTCCTTTTGGATAAGTACGGTAGGATTAAGGGCCAGTTTGACACGGAAACCGAAACCGTTGAATCCGCCCGGGCCCTGGTGAAACGCGAATTAAAAACCCGCATCAGCGATAAGGGCACAGCCGTCGAGTCCGCCGAGCGTACAGGCGAAGCCCGGCGCATGGCGGGCGAGGATGTATCCAGCGACCGCCTGCAGGAAACATTCGGGTTTAAAGGGGTCAACTTCGGTAATTGGATGAAAGGCGAATCCAATCAAGCAGAGAGACAGCTTCATCTGAACCACGCCTATGATTCCTTCATGGATCTGGTCGAGATCCTAAACGTTCCTCCCCAGGCAATGTCACTTAACGGAATGTTGGGCATTGCCGTCGGCGCCCAAGGCGCCGGCAGAAACGCCGCCCACTTCGTCCCCGGCGTCAACGAGATCAACCTTACCCGGACATCGGGAGCGGGCTCCCTCGCTCACGAGTTCGCCCATGCCCTGGATCACTACTTTGCCACCCAGGCCGGACTTGCGGCCAATAAAGAACCGTTTTTGACGGAACATACCGGGCTTGTCGATGCTGAAGGCTATACGAAACGAGCAGGCAAAAAGGTTAAAGCATTCGGAGAGGATATCCGCCCCGAAATCGTTGCCGATTTTAAGACCATCGTAGAGGCGATGAACAAGAAACAAATGTCCCATGAAGAGATTCAGAACCGCCGTCAAGAAGCGACAGACAAGGCAAAAAAGAACGTCGAACGCTGGCTAAAGGCAATCGGCACAGACTTTCGTGAAGCATCAAACGCCCAGGATAACTCTGCGGAATTCACCCGCCTTGCCGATCGCATCCTTGCCCTGGACCTTGGCGAAGGAATGGTCAGCATCGGCGGTAAATCACACGTATCCCCCGTTGTATCCGAACTGCGAGACCTCTACAAAAAAGAAAATGGCCGGCCCTACTCTGTCGAGAATATCAAGTCGCTTCAAGCCAACCTCGACCATTATGCCTACCTCAATTCCGAAAAGGCATCGGAACGTGATCACATACCACAGCAGGTGAGCACCGATTATGCAAAGAATGCCACCACCTTAGATAAGGAAAAGGGCGGGAAAAAGTATTGGAGTACGAATCTTGAAAAGTTTGCCCGGGCCTTCGATGCCTATGTGAGCGATACCCTGGAAGAAAAGGCAGCAAAGAACTCATACCTCTCCCATGCCGGCAGGAGCGGCGACACGGTGCCGAAAGGCCTGGAACGAACCGCGATCAACAAGGCATTTGACGGATTGGTCGATACGATCAAGACAAAGGAAGAATCCGGCCACACCGTGCTTTATTCACTGGAAGAACAGTCGAATGTCCAGACGGAGAAGGAATCCTTCGGCAAACAGTTGGATGACTTTCAGACCGGAAAACTGAAAAGCGGCGAGTCCCTGACCGTCGGCAGCACTCCCCGGGTCCTGACGGCCCTGGGTGCCGAACAGTTGCCTATAACGATTGATCAAAACACGCTTCGCAAGGTTCTGGAAGACAAGCATGGATTGTCCCCGGATCTCGTAAAACAGATCACAGAACAATTGCACGATCCGATCATGGTGTTCGATTCGGCAACCCAACCGGACAGCAAGGTCGTGATGACCGAACTGACTCATGATGGGAAAACCGTCGTCGTCGCCGTACATCTTTCGAAGGAAAAGAAGCACCATATTGTTAATGACATCGCCAGTATATATACGAAAGACAATGACAAGATCTTTGGCAAGTGGATCGATGATGGTTTATTACGGTACATGAACAAAAAGAAAAGCCGTGAATGGTTTCAGACCAGAGGGCTCCAATTGCCCAAGGTGGAAACTGCCATTCGCGGCTACAGGTCTAAAATAATCTATGACTATGATCTTGTCAAGAGGCAATATAGCTTTCAGCCATCCGGCCAGCCCTACCGCCTCGGCGCCGTGCCGCTTCGGGATATGGTCCGGCATCTTGCCGGGATTATAAAGGGCATCTCAGTCGAGGAACGCAATGGTGATCCCTGGATCGTGACTAAATCCGGACACGATGTCCGTATTATGGAGGTCGCGGCCATCAATCCCGATCGTGTCGCCCTGACCATCGACTACCATTACGGCCAGGCGGGTCATGTCGCCGGGAAAATCGCCGGGATGTATAATCCCACAAAACCAGACGCTGATAAGCCCCGGACGATCCACCTGGTCCGGGATGTCGCCGGGATCTGGACGCTCTCCCATGAATTTCACCACTTCCTGGAGGATATCGGGGTAATTTCCAACGCCGACAAGGCCCTATTGAATAACAAGATTGCGGCCCTGATCAAAAGAGATCCCCATACCTATGGCTACCTTCAAGGGAGAAGCAAGACCGAGCAGCGGGCCGAGTGGATCGGCCGCACCCTGGTCGGCGTCTATGATGCTAAGACCGCCACCGGCCGGATCATCCAGAAGATCAGGAATATCATCGACCGCATCATCAATGCCCTGGGCATCCGTACCGCCGCCGGCGTCGTCCGGGATATCGAAACTGGAAATATCTACACCCGGCCGGGAACCCAGGAACGGGAGAGCCAAGTTCAGTTCGCTGTTGCCGCCGGCACAAACAGGTCCCCGGCTGTTTCCGCCGCCGCCGGCCAGATTATTACGTCTTACTACAACAATGCCAAAGTCAAGGAACATCAGGACTATGCCGCCGCCAAGGCCGGAGACCGGGAAGCCGCCGCCCGCCTGGTGGAAGACATGGTCAAGGCGGAAACCCTGGAAACGGCCCGGCAGCGTTTCGGCAGCGGTGT
>DMAT01000202.1 GCA_003451635.1 Syntrophus sp. (in: bacteria)
ACGGGGAAGAAGTCCGGTACTGGCGGGACCCCGAGGGCGTCCATCACGTCCCCAAGCGCAGCCTGGAAGAGATCATCATCGGTTGATGCCTGAGCATGGCCGGATTAAAAGGACCCGAAACCGTTATCCCGTCGTGATGGAGACAGGGATGATGTTCTGAGGACGGGCAGCGATATGGAACGGACCAAGGAAGAGATAATCGCGATCCTGGATGAACTGGCCCTCCTTTTGGAGATAAAGGGCGAAAATCCATTCAAATCGAAGGCATATGCAAATGCGGCCCGCAGTCTCGAAGCCCTGGATGAGGATCTGGACCTGGTTGTCCGGGAAGGCAGGCTGGCAACCATCAAGGGTGTGGGCGAGGCCATCAGCAAGAAAATAGCAGAACTGGCCGCGACGGGGGAACTTAAATACTATGACGATCTCAAGGCTACTATTCCCGCCGGCCATTTCGAGATGCTTAAAATTCCGGGCCTGGGTCCCAAAAAAATCCGTTTCCTTTATGATAAGCTGGGAATAGAAACAATCGGGGAGCTGGAATACGCCTGCCAGGAAAACCGTCTCCTCGATCTGCCGGGATTCGGCAACAAAACCCAAGAGAAGATCCTCGCCGGTATTGACGCCTTAAAGCACTACCGGGAACGGCGCCTTTACACCGAGGTTATTGCTGAAGCGATGGATCTCCGGAAGTATCTTGCCGGTCAGCGGGGCGTCTTTGCCGCCGCCATTGCCGGATCGCTCCGCCGGGGCAACGAGGTCGTCAAGGATATTGATCTCCTGGCGGCCACGGATGATCATTCTGCCCTTGCCGACGCCTTTGCCTCCCTGCCGCAGGCGGCGTCCGTCATTGCCAAGGGGGACACCAAGGTGAGCGTGACCCTCCGCTCCGGGATCAACGCCGATCTCCGGATCGTCTCCCCCGCCCAGTACCCCTACGCCCTCCATCACTTTACCGGCAGCCGGGAACACAATACGGCCCTCCGGGGGCGGGCAAAAAAGCTCGGAATAAAGATGAATGAATACGGACTATTCCGGGAAGAGGAGAACCTCCCCTGCCGCAGCGAGGCGGATATTTTCACCGCCCTGGGCTTGTCCTATATCCCCCCGGAACTCCGGGAAAACATGGGGGAGATCGAGGCGGCCGCCGCGGGGCTGCTCCCCCGGCTGGTAGAGGCCGCCGATATGCGCGGTGTCCTCCATATCCACACCCGGGCCAGTGACGGCGCCGACTCCCTGGAGGCGCTGGTTCGGGAAGCCAAACGGCGGGGATACGCCTACATCGGCGTCAGCGACCACAGCCAGTCCGCCTATTACGCGGGAGGACTCTCGCCGGACGCCGTCCGGCGGCAGCATGAGGCCATAGACGACATCAACTCCCGGGAAGATGCCTTCCACATCTTCAAGGGCATTGAGGCCGACATCCTCCCCGATGGCAGCCTTGACTACGACGATGAAACCCTGGAACGGTTCGATTTTGTCATTGCCGCCGTCCATTCCCACTTTCAGATGGGTGAGGAAGAAATGACGGCCAGGATCATCAAGGCCCTGGCCAATCCCTTCACGACGATCCTCGCCCACCCGACGGGACGGCTCCTCCTGGCCCGGGAGCCCTATGCCCTGGACATCCACCGGGTGATCGATGCCGCCGCCGCGCATGGAAAGGTCATCGAACTCAATGCCAATCCCCTGCGCCTCGACCTGGACTGGCGCCACTGCATATACGCGAAGAAGAAGGGTGTAAAGATCGCCGTCAACCCCGACCTTCATAATCTTGCCGGATTCGATTATATGGAAGGGGGCGTAACCATTGCCCGGAAGGGGTGGATGGGGAAGGAAGATTGCCTCAACTGTATGGAATTAAAAGAAATCAGCGAGTTTTTTTGCGGATGCGGAGCTCCAAATAAAGTGATTGACAAGAAGCAAAAAAGTTGATAGTCAGGCCGACACTGAGGAAAAAATGAAGCAGACAACCTTTTCGATGAACAATAACTGGTGGTGGCAAAGCACAGGGAGGGGTCTGCGCGCTGCCGGTTGAATGACATGACATAAACCGAATTGGGCCGTGGAGACCTTCTCAGGACTCCACGGCCTTTTTATTTACTATATAACCGTACCGAAAAAAGGCCGTGAGTAATCACGGCCTTTTTTTATTGTCAGGAGGAATATGTACTACCCCGATTTGGAAACATTCAAGAAATTGTCCCGCGAAGGAAATCTGATCCCCGTTTACCGGGAGATCCTGGCTGACGTGGAGACGCCCGTAACGGCCCTGAGCAAGCTGGCCACGCGATCCCATGTCTTTCTCCTGGAGAGCGTGGAAGGGGGCGAAAAATGGGGGCGCTACTCATTCCTCGGCGCCGATCCCCGGGTGGTCTTCCGCGTCCTTGGCGAAGAGGTTGAGATCAGGGACAACGGTCAGGTCCAACGCTTTCCCCATGGCGGGGACCCCCTCAGGCGCCTGCAGGAGCTCCTGAAAAAATACCGTCCCGTCCCGTCCCCTGGATTGCCGCGCTTCTATGGCGGCGCCGTGGGTTACCTCGGCTATGGGATGGTGCGCTATTTCGAGCGCCTGCCCACCCGGGCTCCCGATGATCTCGGGACCGATGAGGCCGTCTTTCTCCTCACCGATACCATCCTGGTCTTCGATAATATCCGCCATACCATCAAGATTGTGGCCTGTGCCT
>DMAT01000216.1 GCA_003451635.1 Syntrophus sp. (in: bacteria)
GCTTGGCAGATGATTCGATGCGGCTATCCATTTTCGAAGCTTGCACAGGCAGGCTAAAAGCTAACAGCGCAACAGCCGCCACCATCATTACTACTAATTTATGTATTTTTTTCATTTGTACTTTCCCCTTTTATTGGTGTTAACGCTGTTTTTGGAACGCTATTTACTCCGAAGACCCCATGACTTTCGAAGTTCTTCCGATCTAGACCCTCCCTGAGATAACTGCCGAACCTTTGATCGATATGGACCTGTAGTTTCCGCCACTCTTTATCTGCAGAAATGTGATCCATATCGATTTCCTCTTAAGTCTTTGCCGGTTCATTATAGGCTTCCACACCTGCATGGATGGCCTTATTCAGCCTCTCCTTGCTCCCGGCGTATTCCGCTTTCCCCCGCTCCACGAGGCCTTCGGCATCCAGCAGCGCCCGCTCATAGCGCTCTTTGGCCTCTCCATACAGTTTCTTTGTGGATTTCTTCAGACCATCCCGGGTCTCACAGCCGCTTTTGGGGGCGTACAGAACACCCACGGCCATACCGACCACTCCCCCGATAACCAGTCCTTTAACCAAATTAATCAGTGACATCCTTTTCATACCTCCTAATATTTATTATTGTGATTGGACTCAAATATGCGACTTTTCATTTGTCACTATTTTCTTCAGAATCCTCTACGCTGGTTTTTCTCACCCATCTTTATGAACATTATCTTCTTCATTTTCTTGAACTGCTCGTCCGTTAAAATAGCCCGTATTTCCTTCATGGCTTTTAGCATTTCCATCTGATTGGCTGTCTTTATCGCTCCAATTTTTTTAACTGCATAGCCAGCCTTATCCATGTCGAAATTTTTCACTTCCATGATTTCCATAAGTTCTATCTTTGCAATCTTCAGGTCAGCTTTGAACCGGGCCTGCTTTTTTTCCATTTCGTGATGTAAGGGCCTTATTTTCATGATCTGGTCATCGGTAAGCCCCATCCTGTCTGCATATTCGGTGCACATGCCCATCATATCGCCCATGTTGCCCATATTGCCCCTTTGCATCATCTGTCCATGCCCTCCCCGATGCTCCCCGGACATATCCATTGGCTGTGAAAAAGCGGGCACACTGGTCATCAACAGAGCGACAACCGCCGCCGTCATTACTACTAATCCAAACATTTTCTTCATTTGTACGTTCTCCTTTTTGTTTGTGGAGGAGCCCGGAAGCGATCCGCATCATGCGTCTAGCTCCCGGGCCTTCGCGTTTGTCTATGATCGTTTCTGATCCCTTTTGTCTTCGGCCTGATCCTGGCTTATAACTCTGATTCTATTGGCGCCAGCTTACGGGTTGGATGCCCGCACTTCACGTTCAATAATTATCTCGACGCGGCGGTTGTTGGCGCGCCCCTCGGCGGAAGCGTTGTCGGCTATCGGGCTTCTTTCGCCCTTTCCCAGTGCCTGGATGCGGTCGGCCGGGTAGCCTTTCTGCACGAGGTAATCGCGGACCGCGTCGGCCCGGCGTTGCGAGAGACCCTGGTTGTATGACTCGGAACCCTGGGAATCGGTGTACCCTTCAACGATGAGGTTACGCGCAGGAACCGCGAGCAGCGCATTGGCCACCTGGTCAAGCTTTACCTGGGCGGATGACAATAAGTTAGCTTCGGCGGATCGAAAGAGGACGCTACCGGATAGCGTGACGATTAATCCCCGTTCGTCTTCCTTGACGGCAGCGATCTTGGCAAGTTCAGCCCGCGCATCGGCCGTCCGCTGCTCGGAGTCGCGCAAATCCTGCTTCGCATGCTCCGCCATCTCGGCGTCCGCCTTGTCCTTGACTTCCTTGACCGCAGCCTGCTTGTCAAGTTCGGTCCGTGCATCAGCAGTGCGCTTCTCCGAGTCGCTCAAGTCCTGCTTACCCTGCTTGACAATCTCAGTCTGTTTCTTCTGGAAATCAACGTTCGCTTTATCCTTGCTTGCCTTGTCAGCGGCTATGGCGGCAAGTGCTCCCGCCTGCTCAGACTTGCGCTGGGCTACGTAAGCGAGATCTTTAGTTTTTTGTGAATCTGGGTCCTTCTGGAATGACAGTTCCGCCTGATTGAGCGCCTCGCGCGCCTTATGCAAATCCGCCGGCACGAGTTGCTCCGCCGGCCCCTGGCTCGCCTGCTGGTAGGCCGAGCGGGCGCTGACGAGTTCATTTGGCGCCACAGTTGCGCAGCCGGCAAAGAGCGCGACGAACGCACATAAGATCATAAATTGTGCTGTTTTCATTATAGCCTCCTTTGGGTTCATGGGTTGTTTATAGTCGGGTTATGGGTTGTCTTGCTGGAGTTGGCGCACCCGCTCCACTGCTGCCGTGGCCTCTAACTTCTGAGCATCCCCGTGGGACAGCACCACCGCCAGCTCGGCATCGGCTTCGGCCCGCAACAGCATCGACTTGGCCTCCTTCTTATCTCCTTTCGCTGCCAGCCCCTTGGCGAGTTCCAGTTCTTCTTTGGCAAGCTGCAAATGGAGCGAGGCTTGCGGTACTTTGGCCGCCCCGGCCTCCTCGGCGGCGCGGATTCCCGACGTTGACGCCTCTGTTTTCAGCGGGGCGCTTGCACATCCCGCAACGAATGCAGTGGTAACGACAGCCGCGAACATCATAATTACGATCTTGGATAACTGTCTCATTTAGTCCTCCTTTTCTACTTGGACATGTGGTTGTCTCATTGTATCTTACTTGTTTCTTTCAACTATTCAGTTTCACATATTATTACGCAACTTATCGATAAAACTCATAACTTAGAGCACCACAGCTATCATTCACAACATTTGATTCTCCTTTCTGATTGTTCATTCCTGCTGCCGCTTGCTGCTGTCGCCATATCGGTCGGCGGTGATCATAGAAGATCCTTTTTGTCCTGGAATCGAATTACTCAATGGTCATACGGTTTTTCACACTCTTGACACCGTTTACGTCATTGGCGAATTTGGTGGCCAGGTTTAATTCGGCTTCATTGCTGGCTTTACCATACAACGTGACGTTGCCGTTGTTCGTCTCGACCTTGGTGTTGATGGCGCTTGTCGATCGATGATACAGCAACGACAGCTTTACCTGGGCAGTGATGGAGGCGTCATCGATCTGCGCCCCTATCGTTTGCGGCTTGTCGGAGAGCTTTATCACGGTCATCTCATTATATACGTCTTTAACCCCATCGACGTCCTTGGCGTATTCGGTCGTCAATTCCTTTTGCGCCTGACTGCTTGCATTACCTCGCAGGGTCACGACGCCGTCTTTAACCTCAACCCTGGTTGTATCGGCATTAACGCTACGATGGAACATGAGCGTGGACATCACTTTATCGCGGAGCCATGCATCCGAGTTTGGGGTGGGCGGGTTGCCCTTGACTTCAAGTCGGTTATTTACACTCTTGACGCCGGGGAGGCCTGCTACGGTCTCCTGGGCCAATGATTTATGGGAGTTTGCGGCGACGATTCCCGTCAAGGTGACGGCGCCGTCCTTGGATTCGATTTTAATATCATCGTCCTTGAGATAGGCCTTGAATAAATAAGATTGTTTGGCCGATGATTCGATGCGGCTGTCCATCGTGGTCGCCTGCAGAGGCATACTGACCGCCAGCAAAGCGGCGGCCGTCACCATCATTATTATTACCAGTCTGTAAATTGCTTTCATTTGTACTTTCTCCTTTCATTGTGGTGAAATGGTTCATTGCGGGACATTTTCTACTATGCCGAGATTATTGATGATATATATTTTGTCAGCCCCAGCACTCCGTCTTTGATCATACCGGGCAACTTCCAGAGAAAGTCGATGTCCATTGAAACACTGGATGCATCCTCACCCGGGCGCCCCAGGTAGGGTTTTCCTTCCACAGGATATACTTTAAAGATATCCATTGGGTCGACTTCCAGATAAGAATTGCACTCGGGACACTTATAGTACATCGTACTCGTAAATGGGTTATGTCCCAAGAACGTGAAACAGTCCGACCTCGAATTTTCAATGGCTGCTTCCTGTGTATCGAACGAACCCTGGTATCCGCATGCCATGCAGATTATCTGGTGTGCCAACATTTTATTCACCTCTCCCGGACAGCCATGACTAACAAATCATGCCTCTCTGATGTTATCCTCGTTCGAGTAGCGCAACAACTTCATGGGCTTCTCAGAAAGGACCTTTATTCGGATAATGATCAAGGTCATGCAAGCCGTATTTGCAAGGGGCTTGCCAACAAGCGAAAGGGAATCAGAAGCTTAATTTTTTTCTTTAATGACAGGTGGTTAGACAAACAGAAGGGAACGGCGGAAAAGCATGAAACAACTCATTTGGCCTCAATATTTGGTGGAACCTCGACATGTTGAGGGATACTTTGAAGGGACGGGGTCAGTCTAATCCTGGGTTTTTCGCTCCGGCCGGACTATTCCGAACTTATGCATCCTCGCCCTTAAGGTACTCGGGTTGAGGCCCAGGATCATTGCGGCCCCGTCCTTTCCCTCGATGTGCCATCGGGTTTCAGAAAGAATTCTAAGAATTTGGTTTCGCTCCAGCTCTTCCAGGGTTTTCACGGCGGATGAAACTGGGGCATATAACGTTGACAGTTTATCTGCGAGACGCAGGATGGACCCGGGGCAGACGATCACGGCCCGTTCAATGATACTTTCCAGCTCCCGGACGTTTCCCGGCCA
>DMAT01000242.1 GCA_003451635.1 Syntrophus sp. (in: bacteria)
CGAAGATTGGAAAGAATAGCGTCCAAATCGCTGCATAGGATAGGCAAGCGGAGTTACCTTACCGACCACGGAGCGTCATGGTTCAATCGCCGCCGGATTTCCCGATTCCATTCGTTGCTGTGAAGGCGAGAACATCTTTCAGTTTTACCTCCGGATGGTGATACCGTTCATAATTAGGCGTCTTTTTGCCGAATTGGATGGCTTCCTGCGGGCACCACTGGATGCAGGCAAGGCATTGCTCACAGTGATGCAGCCAGGCGGGCCGGTCTGTCTTCATCTCGATATTTCCACAGGGGCAGATATTTGCGCAGATACTGCAGGCGTTGCACTTCTCATCGACCCAGAAGCTCTTATCCATGGCGGGGACGTAGGGGAAGGCGAGTTTGTTAAGCCAGGAAAAGAGAACATTCTGCCACAGGGGTCCTTTTTCAACCGGCCCTTCCTCTCGTCCGGCTACCTTGACGGCGATCCCTCCGATCTTTTTCCTTGCCGCGCTGATTCGCCGCCGGCGCTTCACCTCCGGTCCGGGCCCGCCCCAGGGGATGTAATTGGACGGCATGGCCAGTTCAAAACCCGCCGACAGCAATAATCCCCTGTCCTTCATCAGNNTTCAGTTTTCTCATTTGCAGCAGGGTTGCGGCAACCTGACCGGCGTTGACAGCGATGGCGAAGTAGTATTTGTCATGATCAACGGCAAGGGCGTTTATGAAGGCGATTACCTTGCGCGGCAATCCCCAGATATGGACGGGGAAAATGATCCCCACTGCGTCGGCCCCGCTCCGTATCGGATCACTGCCGGTTCGGGAAATCGGGCATATTTGGGCCTCCCCCAGTTCTTCTGCCAATGTTCGGGCGGTCCAGAGAGAATTGCCGGTGCCCGTATAAAAAAAGAGATCGGTTTTCATGAATATACCTCACAGATATTGACCCGGACAATAATTTTAATGTACGGTCAATGTCAACTTGTTTTGGCTATTCATCAATTGAGCCGTTCAAAAGCCTTAGTCCGGCGTCTCACTAAAGAGGCGTGAAAATGGCCGTAATAATATTCTTATCTTATGTTGACCGGTGGTCAGAAATCTGCTAAGAGTGGCCCCCGGTTGAAAGAAGGAGTAAGCAGTGATCGATCTTCACACCCATTGTATTTTCAGCGACGGTGAACTGATTCCGGCGGAACTGGTGCGGCGGGCCAAGGTAAAAGGCTATCGGGCCATCGCCATTACGGATCATGGCGACGCCTCGAACATCGATTTTATAATTCCCCGGATAGCCCGGATCTGTAAGCCCCTGAGTGATGCCAACGCAATGGAGGTAATCTGCGGGATCGAGCTGACCCATGTTCCGCCTCAGCATATTGCGGGACTCGTCGCCGAGGCCAGATCACTTGGCGCCCGGATCGTTGTTGTCCACGGCGAATCCATCGTTGAACCCGTGGCGCCGGGAACAAACAGGGCTGCCCTGGAAACGGATATCGATATTCTGGCCCATCCGGGACTGATTGCGGAAGAAGATGTCATCCTCGCAGCGGCGAAGGGCATCTATCTGGAAGTAACCACGCGGCGCGGCCACAGCCTGAGCAATGGGCATGTGGTCAGGTTGGCGCGGCTCTACGGGGCCTCTCTGGTGCTGGACACGGATACCCACGGTCCGCAGGACCTTGTGTCAAAGGAGATGGCAGCGAATATAGCCCGGGGGGCGGGTATGGTGGATGGGGAAATACAACAGATGTTCAGTAATTCTGAAGCATTGGTAAAAAAGGCGGGACTCATTCCATGACAGGTGATCAAATATTGTGGGTACAAAAAACGAAAAGCGGAATGGCCGTCTGAAGATATGTTTGTTGACCTATCGGGGGAATCCAACGTGCGGCGGACAGGGCGTCTATATAAACTACCTCAGCCGGTCAATGCGGGATCTCGGTCACGAGGTGGACGTCATTTCCGGTCCTCCTTATCCGGTCCTGGACGACGGCGTAAGACTTCACAAACTCCCAGGTCTGGATCTCTATAATCCGGACCACCTCTTCGAAGTTCAGAATATTCGTGATCTCCTTTCCCCGCTGAATCAGATTGAGTATGTCTCCATGTGCTCCGGGGGATTTCCTGAACCCTTCACCTTCGGCTGGCGTGTTTATCAATACCTGCGTGCCCGACGCCATGACTATGATATTATCCATGACAATCAATGTCTTGCCTATGGCCTTTTAGGGCTTCCCCGCCTGGGATTTCCAACTCTGGCCACGATTCACCATCCCATAACAGTGGATCGGAATGTGGAGCTCAAAGCATCATCAAGCCTGTTGAATAAGATCAAGGTCCTTCGCTGGTACGCCTTCATCAGGATGCAAAAACGGGTGACCCGTCGTCTTTCGAGGATCATCACGGTTTCGGAGTGTTCCAAAAAGGATATCGGTCTGGACTTCCGGGTTGCCACCGACAAGTTCCGTGTCGTTCCCAACGGGATAAACACGGATTATTTCTATCCCTTGCCCCACATCAAACGCAAGCCCCATCATCTGCTGACGACCAACAGCGCCGATACGCCCCTGAAAGGGTTGCGTTATCTCCTGGAAGCGGTGACGATAATCAGAAAAAGCCGCCCCATTCACCTGACCGTCATCGGGGAACCTAAAGTGGACGGTGTTGTCGAAAAGCTGGTCAAGGATTGGAAACTTTCGGAAAATGTTCACTTTACCGGCAGGATCGGCTATGAGGAGTTTGCCGGGTATTATGCAGAAGCCACCCTGGCCGTGATTCCGTCTCTCTATGAAGGATTCGGGATGCCGGCCGGTGAGGCGATGGCCTGCGGGGTGCCGGTCATCAGCACCACCGGGGGGGCCCTTCCCGAGGTGGTGGGGGATGCCGGAGTGCTTGTTCCCCCGGGGGACAGTCGGGCCCTGGTCGGGGCCATCGAAGATCTCCTCGATCATCCACAAAAGCGCGAAGAATTAGGCAGAGCAGGTCTCCAGCGGGTTATGAACTCCCTGACCTGGGAACATGCCGCCAGAAAAACCGTTGACGTGTACAGGGAAACCATCGATGCTGACCGTCGATTTCAATAGAATCCATCTGGAGAAAGGCATGAAGGTTCTCGACGCCGGCTGCGGGGCCGGGCGTCATCTCTGTGAGGCCTTTCGCAAGGAAGGAACCGATGTCGTCGGCATAGATCTGAAATGGGAGGATCTCTGCCAGGCCAGAGGCTATTTGTCCCTCATGGCGCAGGAAAAGGGCGGCCATTGGTGCATTATGAAAGGCGATGTGACCCGTCTTCCCTTTGCGGACGGCGCCTTCGATGTCGTGATCTGTTCTGAAGTCCTGGAGCATATTCCCGACAGCGCGGCAGCGGTAAGGGAAATCGTCCGCATTCTCAAACCGGGAGGCGATCTGGTGGTCAGCGTCCCCAGCTACCTGCCCGAGCGGATCTGTTGGCTCATTTCACGGGCCTATCATGAAGAACCGGGGGGGCACGTCCGGATCTACAAACAGAGGGAACTCCAACGTCTCCTCCAGGAAGCCGGTACTTCGTGCGACCGGATTCGCTATAAACATGCCCTTCATGCCCCGTACTGGTGGCTGAAATGCTTGGTGGGGCACAAGAATGACAGGCATCCGCTTGTGAGGCTCTATAAACAATTTCTTGAGT